>JACMKO010000004.1 GCA_014380065.1 Leptolyngbya sp. ES-bin-22
AGTTTTGAGTTTTGAGTTTTGAGTTTCGAGTTAACCTGCTCTGACTACTGACTGCTGACCGCCTACTCTTCTAACAACTAACAACCAACAACCAACAACTAACTAACGTACAGATTCACAATCAGCGTAAACAAAAACGTTAACAACGCTGCCAGGGCAAAGAGATAAAAAACAGCTCTCGCCTGAAAGATGGACAGCATCAAGCCAACACCCTTTAAGTCGATCATGGGTCCAAAGACGAGGAATGCCAGAAGGGAACCGCTGGTGAAGGTGGAGGCAAAGGACAGGGCGAAAAAGGAATCGACGGTGGAGCAGATGGAGACGACGGCTGCCAGGAGCATCATGGCAAGAATCGACGTCACCGGACTTTGACCCAAATTGAGGATCACATCACGGGGAACGAAGACCTGAACGATCGCCGCGATCGCGCTGCCCAAAACCAATACGCCTCCTAACTCTCGTAGCTCCTGCACCGTATTCTCCAGCAGCAGCAACAGCTTAGAAGACGTAGGCTTGTCGGCTGTATTCGCTCCCAGCATCCTCGCCTGTAACTCTGCCGCATCAATCTGCAACGGCTTGGCTGACTGCCCTAAAAAATACGTGCCTGACTGCAACAACGGCGATGTAGAGACTTGAGCCTTACCCCTCACCCCTCTCTCCTCACCCCTCACCGCCCCCCTCGGGATTGCCCGCGCCACCGCAGGCTGCAAGAGTGGACGCAAATCTGCCTGTGCGCTAAAAACCCAGCCAATGATTGTCGCGATCGCCAGCGAAAAGCCAACCCGCATGAAGACAATTTCGGGTTGATCACGGAAGGCTGTCCACGTTGCCCAAAAGACGATCGGGTTAATGGTGGGTGCGGCTAAGAGGAAGCCGATCGCCACCGGAGACGGGGCACCCTGCATCAGCAACCGCCGTGCGACAGGCACATTGCCACACTCGCAGACGGGAAATAAGAAACCAATGCAACTGCCTGCCAATGCGCCCAAAAGCGGATTTTTTGGCATCCAGCGCACCAATTTGCGCTCATCCACAAAGAACAGCAGCAAGCCCGAAAACAACACTCCCAGCAGCAAGAAGGGCACGGCTTCTACCAGCAGACTGAGGAAGAGCGTAAACGCGCTGTTGAGTTGGGTTAAATTCATTCGTTTCGCGGTTGCCGTTTTACGCTTGCAGGGTGATCGCAAGCCTCAGGTCATTCTACAGGAATGACTATCTTATCGGCACGACCAAAAATCTGCGTGCGGCAATCTATAGCGTTGAGTGCCGAAACGACTCACTTTCAAGCTCCTTGTGGGCTATAGGCAACTCTGCATGTTTTGTGGCGCGATCGAGCACAGTGCCAACTAAACACGCCCCTGTAAAGTTTGCCCCATCAAGGTTGGTCTGCTCTAAATCAGCACACAGTAAATTTGCCCCTGCCAGATTCGCCCCTGCCAGATTCGCCCCCTGAAGATCGGCTTCCTCCAGGTTTGCTTCATTCAGTAACGCGCCCTGCAAATCTGCTTGACTGAGGTTCGCTCCCTGTAGATTAGCGCCACTGAGGTTGGCTCCACGTAAGTCTGCGCCTCGTAGATCGACCCCCTGTAAGTTGACACCCATTAAGTTCGCACCGCTCAAAAAGGCTCCGGCAAACGTTGCTTTATTCAGGCTTGCCCGCATCAGGTTGGCACCCCGCAAGTTGCTGCCGCGCAAATCTGCTTCCGTCAAATCTGCCTGCATCAGGTTGGCTCCCACCAGGCTGGCTCGGACATCGGCTGCGGTCATTTGACATCCTACTAGATTTGCGCCATCCAACGATGCACCCGTTAACTTTGCCCGACTAAGATTCGCTCCGATTAACCGCGCTCCTGCCATGTTCACGCCCTGAAGGTTCAGCCCAGAAAGATCCTCGTCTTCCAGGTCGGCACCAAGAAGCTGTTTGAGGTTACCAGAGCGAATGTCGTTGATGTTCATTGAGGGAGGGATAAAGGGATATGGAGAAGTTTTGAGTTGGAAGTGAGGAGTGAGGGGTAAAAGAGATACGGGCTGTGGCTGCTGCGCTTTGCGGCGGGCTTGGCATTGGGAGTTTTGAGTTAATTTTGACTACGTCCTCCCGCTTTCTTCTAACAGCTAGCAACTAAAAACTCTTGCGCCTTCTACCTTTTGCTCTCCAACTCATACGCAGCGTTAAACAAATCATCGGCATAGTGAGAGTCGATAAGCCAGAGTCCAGCAGAGATTTTGGGCATCTTGACGGGCAAATCCAAGCCTTGCTGAAAGCCGCTGACGAGTAATGCCAGCGTATCGATCAGTTTGGGGTCCCAGCGATCGCCCTGTTCCTGTTGGCACTCAAGCAACGCTTTTGTTAACGCAAGATTTGGGTCAGAAGCGATGTGGGCTTCGGATTCCGTAGCGCGGATATCAACCAACCGCTGCTGAAATTCTGCCGCCAGTCCTAAGATTCTGGATTCTAGCGGAATTTCGTCGCCAGCAAGCCCGGCAGGCTGACCAGAGCCGTTCCAGCGTTCAGTCAGGTGGGTAATGATGGTTGCGATCGCCCGCAACTGAGGCATCGTCCGCAAAACTTGCGCTCCGGGTACCAGGGGACAGCTTGGTGCCGTGGTCAGGGCATCATCATCAGCATAGCGACCAAAGCTACCCGGACTGAGCACCGTTTCTGCTGCCTGTAAGGGGGCAAGACGATGGAGTAAGCCTGCTAATTTCAGACGGTGCAATTGCCACACAGGCAAATCCAAAAGCTGACCGATCGCCTCTGCCAGAGCCGCCACTTCAGCCGCAGCCGTAGGATTTACCGCATCGGCTTGATCGGTCAACTGTGCCATGCGGAGAAACGCCTGCACCTCGTTGGAAACCAGGTTGTTGTCTAAAGGGGCATGGTGAAGCGTCGCTACATCGTAAGACTTACTTTGTTCGCTGAGTGCGACTTGCCCATCGTGCAGATAGTCCACGACACGTGCCACAATCGGTCCCAATTCGTCCCGTTTTTCAGGTTGTGCTGCCGCGATCGCCTCAACCTGCGCGGTCAGCTTGGCAGCGAGAGCGGGATCGTAGCGCTGAATATGGGCGATCGACAGCTCTACTGTTTCCTGGACAAGGTTCGTCTCAAACGTCCAGAACCCGTAGAACTTGCGCTCTAAATCCTCGGTAGGCTGCCCTTGTACCCCATAGTCTGCGTCCGACAGCTCCTGACACAGCACCATTGCCGAATAGGTTGGAGCCAAAATCATCAGGTGCCATTCTTGCGATACGGGGTCGGATGCTTTCAGGCTGACGATCTCAACGTTCGCCCGTTGGCTTGTAGGGTGTTCAGCAAACCCCGAATCAGGAGCCGCCATAATCACAATCTGCTGCGATCGCGCTGCCAAATCTGCGTAGCGATCGGCTTCTTGGAGGTACCACTGCCCTCGTTGGAAGGCAGTAATGACAAGCGGTTCACTGCCGCTGGTAAGAATGCAATCTTCCAGCGCATGACATAGCGCCACCAGTGTGTTTTTGTAGTAAACGCCAAAATTCAGCGGTCGCTTGCCGGGATGGCTGCGTTGATGACTAGCGCCTAGCTCTTGGAGAATGGAACCTTCTAGCATTGTGGGTGAGACAGTTAATGAGTGAGAACAGACAGTCAGAGGCAGCAGGGAGCGGTTAGCAATCGTTTTTGCGGAAAGCAGCACTGGAGACCACTAAGCGATCGCAGGCGGTACATCCCCTAAGAAGCAGAGAGTGCAAGGGGTTTTGCAGGTGCAGCGATCGGAGCCGTCAGCGCCGACTCTAGATCGGCTCGTCCCAGCCGTTGTTCCAGGATTGCCATCACCTCACGACCAAAATCGTTGGGGTTTTGTCGCCATGCCTGGAGACAAACTTCACCAAACAGAGAGCCGAGTGGTTCAGGGTTCCAGAGTAGCTTGCGGACTGTCCAGGGTGTAATATTCATCGGGTCATACCCTGGTTTCAGCATCTTGTGGTCAAACGCATATGTTTCCAAATGCGTGTGTGGCTGCAAACCAATGAAGAAGATGGCTGGTTCTACTTTATCTGCACCCAAAATGCGCTCTAGCTCACGATGGTACGCGATCGTCTGGCGAATCGTCTCCGGTCGTTCATCAATCACATTAAAGGAGTAGTTGACCGACACCACATCATTGAACCCGGCGGCTTTGAGGTCACGGCAGTTTTCTAGCACGGTGCGCAGGTTGTAGCCCATCCGCATCTTGCGAACAAGTTCCTGCGACCCGCTGGTAATGCCGATTTCAAAGTAGTTCATGCCCGTCTTCACCATCAGGTCACACAGGGCAGGCGTGAGGTTGTCTGCCCGAATGTATGCCGCCCAGTGGATGTCTTGCATCCCGGCATCCAGCACCTTTTGCAACAGCTCCGCCACGTCATCCATATATTTACGCGCTGGAATCAACTGGGCATCGGTAAACCAGAAGTTTCGCATGCCCCGATCGTACAATTGGCGCATTTCTGCCACCACTTCATCAGCAGGATTAATGCGTACCTGTTTACCCTCAATCACGGTGTAGATGCAGTAACAGCAGTTATGCGGACACCCGCGCTTTGTTTGCACGCCAACATAAAAATCCTGTGCCTGCAAGTAATAGTCAAACTCCGACCAAATCGTCTCAATGTAGTCGTAGTTGCAGGCAGTTTTTTCGATGGGCGTAGGCGCTTCATGGATCATGCGATCGCGCGCCTTTGTTTCGCCCACAATGTAGCAGCGCTCATCCAGAAAGTCTTTGCCGTGCAGCAGCTTTTCCAGGAGTGCCTCGCCTTCGCCGACTGAGACAATGGTGCCTTTAGGCAAACTCCGCCCAAGCTGTTCATAAAAAACGCTCACGGCACCACCCCCCACGACCGCTCGCACGGCTGGATTGTATCTTCGGGCACGCTTCATACCGCGCTTGATTAAGCCCAGGTTGCGCCACAGTTCGCCGTAGTACCCTTGAGCAACCCGCAGCAGCCCGATCGCGCCGCGTAGTTTCACCAGCGGGTTACGCGCATAGTAAAACTCAAACGTGTGCTGCAAGGGGTTGCCACCGCGACCGCCGACGGGTGCATAAATCTGAATATCTCGCCAGGAGAAAACCAGCAGGCTCGGCTTGAACGCGTCGATACAGGCATCCAGCGCCGAGGCATAGTCTAGCGGTGGGACTGTACCCAGGTCAAAAAGGCGCTGCTCGACCGTCGGAAACTGCTTGTGGACATGATCAGCCAAATAGACCACACCGATCGGGAAAATCGGGTTGCAGGGGAGTCGAACGTAGAGAATCCGGTTAGCCATTACAGGGTAATTTTTGAAAGATCAACTGTAAAACACAATTTTCTTCAAGCCGTAGCTTTCTTTGAGTCAGCAGTCATCACACAGAATTACAGCGATGTCTTATTGTCTTATCACGATGATAGCGGCACCTTAAGCGCTGCTAAGACAGAGGTAACGGGCTAGCTTAGGGTCTGTCACCGCTTTGCGGCATACTGAGTTTCCGCAGGGCGTTAAGAGAGAATTCTGAAAACGATTTTCATATAACTTTACGATACCACTGACTTTCTTTTGCTGCATCGGGATTTTCTCAGTAAAGTGCCTGAAGATGAGAAAGTTTTTTGCCATGATGCAGATCTATTCGATGCAGATCTATTAAGTGCCGCCATGAGTCTGATAGCAACCATCGCCCATGCTAATCACTGATTACGAGTTAACCGTGAGGCGATCGCTGACCAACAGCAGTCACATAACAGATGAAAATGTATCTTCAGGTAGAAACCCTCATCAAAGAGGCGGTTGGTAATGGGGTTTACAGTGTGCGGGATCGTGGAGTGCTACGTTCAACGTAATCCCCTATAGTTTCTGTGTGGGTCTTCTCCATGGCTCAAATTTTCGATCCGCTGCCATCGCATAGCACCAATCCCATTCTTTGCTGCTATGTCAACGCTACAAGCCGTATTCAGATCGCTCGCATTACCAACATTGCTAGCTGGTACTTTGAGCGGGTCGTGTTTCCAGGGCAGCGGTTAGTGTTTGAGGCGCTGCCAGAAGCTCAGCTAGAAATTCATTGCGGCGTGATGGCAAGCGCTATTTTGTCGGACACCATTCCGTGCGATCGCCTGTGCATTCAAGAAGAACTCAGCGCTCCGTTTGATCGAACGGAGCAGCAGCTAGAACACTTGAACGGGGGAGACATCGACAGCGGCAAGCCCACAGCACCAGTCGCAGCATCATCTTGAGACGCTATGAGCGCTTGAGCGTCTAGTTTGGCTCTCTCCCCGTCTGACCAAAACCTTTAGCTGTGACCCAGCCCCATCTGCGTGAGCGCGTCTCGCAACCTTACTGCTTCTGGCGATCGCTGCTGTTCATAGAGCGCGATCGCCTGTTGAAAGGACTCCAAGCTTTCGGTGATGCTGCCTGCTTTTAAGAGCGCAACGCCCAAATTTTGGTGCGCTTCAGCATAGGTCGGCTGAAGCTGGATGGCATGAGTATAGTGCTCGATCGCGTCCTTCAGCTTTCCCATGTCTTTGAGCGTTAGTCCCAGGTTGTAGTAACCCACTGCGAAGGTCGGATCGATCGCGATCGTCGTCTGGTACAGCGTTTTTGCTCTTACCAGTTCGCCCTGATCTTTCAGCAAATTGCCCCAGTTGTTATAAGCGCCTAGTTTTAGACGCTGCGGCAAGGGTTGCTCGATCGCGGTTTGATAGTGCATGGCTGCTTCGGCTGGAGCCTTTAGCTGGGTGTAAAGACTGCCCAGGTGATAATGCAGTTCGTACAGCACAGGTGCCTCAGTTGCCGTTTCTAGCCCTCGCTGTAGGAGTGCCAGCCCTCGCGTTACTTCACCAATATCAGCATAAAGCGCTCCTAGCTTACTGCAAATGTAAGCGTCGTCAGGATGCGTCGTCAGGTAGCGTTCCATAGTAGTGCGAGCGCGATCGACTTTGTGCCGTTGGTCAATCATCGCTGACTGATACCCTGTATGCTGGATGGCGATTTCTGGTAAGGCGATGACCTGCCAGTGCGGTTCGCGTCTCAGAAGGTCGGCAATGCTGTCGTCAATGAGTTCGTGGTAAGGACGAGCAAAGGCGATCGTGGGATGCCTGCGAAACAGGCGCGACAACTGCGAGTAGGGATGGGTGGTGCCTAATTCTTCTCGTAAAAGGGTAAACGCGATCGCATCCTCTCGCTGCATTGCCTGCCGTAACGTCGGCACAATCTCTGGCACCAGCACTTCATCAGCATCAAGCACCAAAATCCAGTCGCCATGAGCATACTGAAGCGAGGCGTTGCGAGCAGCGGCGAAGTCATCACACCAGGTAAACGTGTAAACCTGTGCCTCTAACGCTTGGGCAATGGCAACTGTGCGATCGTGGGAACCCGTGTCAACAATGATGATTTCGTCAACCACACCTGCCACGCTAGCCAAGCAGCGGCGCAAAGTGGCTTCTTCGTCGCGCACAATCATGCAAAGGCTTAACATCATTGCCTGAGATCCCCTGTCTACGCTCTGATTCTCCTCTAAAGATCGTAGAGGAAATGACAGCCATAAATTGATGATGTCTATCAAATATCCAGAACTTACAGCGGTTGCTGGTTGGGTAAGCCAGAGCTCTGTGAGCACGGGTGTGTGGCGCAGGGCTTCGGCGTGAGCGCTCAGCCGAACGATGTAGTGAATGCAAATGGAAATGGCTATTACAGCAGTTTGTAATTGCATCAGCCACACCGTTACGTAGCGGCTTGGCATTGCCAAGCGCCCTACAAAGTATCTGTGGTTTACCCATGTGAAAATTGCCGTAAGTTAGCGTTTTCGTGTCGTCAGCTCACGACGCAAGCTGACGACATGAAAAATTCCGCTTCTGCGCTTACACTGGCTTCTGCTTCAACGCACCATCTTCAAGATTAACCACTCTGTCCGCAAAATCAATGATGCGCGCATCGTGAGTCACCATCAGCACAGAGCGGTTTTGTTCCTTTGCCAGACGATGGAGCAGTTCAATGACCGCATGTCCAGTTTGAGAATCCAGGGCTGCTGTGGGTTCATCTGCCATAATCAGCTTGGGATCGCCGCTCAGGGCGCGTGCGATCGCCACTCGCTGCTTCTGCCCACCTGATAAATCACGCGGTCGCTGGTTTGCTTTCTCTGCCAGCCCAACCTGCTCTAGCAACGAGCGTGCTTGCTTTTTGGCTGCATGTTTCCGAATCCCTTTAACGGTTAAAGCCACTTCAATGTTTTCTAACGCCGTCAAGGCTGGAAACAAGTTGAAGCCTTGAAAGATAAAGCCGATGTTCTCCAACCGAAAACGCGCTAACCGCGATCGCGACATACCTGTAATTTCCTGCCCCAAGAGGTAAACGTTGCCCTCAGTGGGAGTCAAAATACCCGCCAGAATCGACAGCAACGTCGTCTTCCCCGATCCAGAGGGACCCATCAAAAGCTGAATTTCACCGCTCCGTAGTTCCAAGTCAACGTTCTTAAGCGCTTGATAGCAATCTGATCCCGACTGAAAGCTCATACTCACGCCTCTCGCGGCGATCGCTGGCACCGTGGGCAGAACAGTAGCGGGTAAAAGAGAAGGGAAGACAACGGTCGGCGCTGAATACGCTGCTACGGGTAACTGATATGCAGTCATTGGGTCATGAACGTTGTGTACATGATGTTAGACGCTAGCGAAGGCAAAAAAGTTCAAAGCGACAACTCAGCTTAGACTCTATAGGTAAAGAATGAAGAGACTCGATCCGATCGACGAACTCGCTCACCCCCAAGCGCTTAAAGGGGTATGAAGACAGACCATAAGCTCCACTCCATCGCACGCTGCCGTCAGTGCAACTTGCTCCCACAGCATGGGTAAACGTCCTGCAACCCGATCGCAGCGACGACATCAAAACGTTGTGGAGCAAAAATGTTCACGCTAAAAACCGATCGCGCTGCATTGCTTGCCGATTTCCAGATTCGGTTCTGAGATGTACCGCTTTAAAAAGCTGAGAGAATGTTTGCAATCGTTACAAAGTTGCTTTGTAACCAAGGTTCTTCTTCTTCCCAAAAGCAGCTTGGAGATGGTTGCTCTTCCTTCTTTAACGGTTCTTTATCCTCAGGAACAAAGAGATGACCTCACTCACCAAAGCGCCTAAGAGGGTTCATAGCCTGCTGCTGCCTTTTGCTTATCAGTCTTTACCTCACGCTTGCATTTGCTTTCATGCTGTGATGTCTGATCAAACTGCAACCATCATCAAAGTCACATGAAAACAGCGTGGAAGCCAGGAGCCAGCCGCAAAACTTCAAGGGTTTTCACATACCGCCAGTGGATCAGACCGCCAGCAGATTGTCAGGTAAAGTACTGCTGCTGTGTCAGATAGCACGATTGCGCAATGTTAACTCAAAAAAAGCGGGACGGTTTCTTAAACTAGGGCACTACCAAAATTCAGTTCAGACCGATTAACCTACACGAAAACCGGAAAAATAAAGCAAACGATTGAGAGTAATCCTGTAAAAAAAATATTGTTAGGTTTGAGGGGTTTAAGGCTATATTTTCTATAGCGCCAGATTACTGGTTTGTCCCTACTTCATCACCCTGGAGTTCTCAGGATAGAGAGATGACTGATACTGCAACGACTCCACTGACTGGAAAAGCATTACTTCAAAAAGTAAAAGAACTTTCGCACCTGCCACGCCGAGAAACGGCGAAGCGTTGTGGGTACTATACAGTAACGAAAACCAACCAGACTCGTGTTAACTTAACCGATTTTTACGACGCTGTACTAGGTGCCAGAGGCATCCCGCTAAACCCCGAAGGCTCCAAGGATGGTCGTGGTCGCGAACCCACTTATCGAGTGAGCGTTCACAAAAATGGACAGATTGTCATTGGTGCGGCTTATACTCAAGCGATGGGGCTAAAGCCGGGCGATGAATTTGAAATTAAGCTTGGCTACAAGCACATTCATCTGATTCAGTTAGATGCTGGCAAAGGGGAGAGTAATGGCTCTCATGCTGAAGCTTAGTAGCACCCCTAGAAATCTCTCTAGATCAAAGTTTGCTGAAATGGGCAGGATCAGTTTGGTTTCTCGGCATAGTTTGCGGCTTGAAACCGTTCTCGCACCGCCCTGCACTTGGCAGAAAAACGCTTTTGGTGGGCAATGACTTGTACATTGCCCACCAAAAGCGTTTTCCCTCATCAAGCTTGAATCTTGATTCTATGTTCTGGTGAAATTTTGAGCTGTCTCAGGGAGCTTTTCAAAGCCGTGTCCGAAGCCGCAGAGCGATGAGAGATAAGTAATTTCAACCGATGTTTTCTACTGCCCTTTCCCCCCGTTGTGAGGGCTGTGTGAGCGTATCTGTTCGTGACAGCTTCTTATGGCAATTTTAGACCAATTAGATGTCTTAGTAGAGTCGATCGCTCATCGCTCAGCAGCCACTAAAGTGATCACTTTCTTTTTAGCATGGCTAGTCGCCTGGTTGCCCATTGCGATTCCTTTGGCGATCGTCCTTCAATGGCGACCACCAAAACCGCTTTCGATCGGGCAAAAGCTGCCGCTCGTTCTCTCCCTCTACGCATTAGCACCGCTTGTTTTGTGGGGGTTTATCCGCGCTGAGGGGACTACGTTTGCCACCTATGGCTTTACTTTAAATGGCTCAAGCTTTATTTCACTCTTGTTAGGGTTAGGGTTAGGGGTTTTAGGTATTGGGCTATTATTTGGTCTCGAACGGTGGGCAAAGTGGGTAGAGCTAAGTCCGTCTAATTTAAGCCAGTTTTTCGGCGCGCTGCTACCGACATTAGCGATTAGTTTGGTCATCAGCGGCATTGAGGAGTTAGTCTTTCGGGGGTTCCTGCTCAGCCAACTCCAGCATGACTATGCCGTATGGGTTGCCGCCGCTAGCTCAAGCCTCATTTTTGCGTTGCTTCACCTGGTTTGGGAAGGCACTGACATTGCGCCTCAATTGCCTGGGCTGTGGCTGATGGGACTTGTCTTGGTTGTAGCACGTTGGGCAGATGGGGGTAGCCTGGGGCTTGCTTGTGGTCTCCATGCCGGTTGGATATGGGGTATGGCAAGCCTGGATGCGGCACAGCTTGTTCACTATACCGATCGCGCGCCCGAATGGATGACGGGACTAAAACAGCAGCCCCTCGCTGGTGGCATGGGGCTGCTGTTGCTGGGAGTCACAGGTGGTGTGCTTTGGGGCTTCGGTAGATGAAGGCAGACCAGCCTTGCTAGCAAGACGTTTTAGCAATATGACGAGATATCTTCGCCGCAAACATCGGTTAAGTAGGAAAGCGCTCGAAAGCGCAAGCCAACGAACTGATCGTACAAAGGGTTGAGCTTACACAGTGGAGGAATGTGAGCGATCGTGCGACCAAAGAGATTAATATCTCGCTCAAATG
>JACMKO010000568.1 GCA_014380065.1 Leptolyngbya sp. ES-bin-22
ACGAGCACATCTGCCTGCATGGCTGCGAAATAGGTGCCGCTAAACTGCGAGTCTTCGAGTCGATATTTGCCTTCCAGAATGGGCGTGAACTCCAGGTCGATCGTTCGTTTGGGCAAAATATCTTGCTTCAGGCGAAACGCAGGGACGTAGAAGCCGTGCAGTACGTCTTCGGAATACAGCGCTAAGCGAATGCGGCGATCGACCGGCACGTGCAGCTCTGTACTGGTGACATTCTGCTGAGGGTAATGGAATGTCCACGCCCACTGTCTAGCGTTGACTTCAATTTCTTCGATCGGCTTACCTTCTTCATCCAGCGTTGCCGCATAGGCGGGTTCCATGCCCAAGTGATGCAGATGCACCACATCCATCGGTCCGCGAATGTTCATCTGGTTGTAAACGTTAAAGCTGTAGGTTGCAATCCACAGCACCAGCGCTACAGGGATCAACGTCCACACCACTTCCAGCGTGACGTTGCCCTCGATCGGCGGACCATCGCTAATGTCAAAGCGGCTGACCTGACTGGTGAGAATTGCCAGCATCAACACGCCAAACACGCCCAGAAAGACGATCGTGCCTAGCATGACCAGGAAGCTAAACAGTTCATCAATCAGCAGCGATTCGGCAGTAGCTTGCGGTGGTAGCCAGCTATGCGACTGTTGCCCCATCCACAAGCCCACTAAAACAACAAACCCTGCATACCCAACCCACGGCCAATAACGCAACACTCTCATCGCAATAGGCTCCTATTGACCCGTTTAATCAGTGGATAGGTTACTTCAGTACGATATTGGGGTCTGAGCCAGCCTGTAGCAGGTTGTCGGCGGTGTTGTGCACACCAAACTCGCCGCCCAGGTGTGCCCCCAGAGTCCCTTGGGCAAACATAATGCCAAGGATAAAAACGCCTGCCGCTACGTAGCTCCACTGCACCTGTCTGGCATTGTCCTTCCGCCAAACAAAGCGCTGAAAGCCTCGCCAGACTGCCATGCCGACGATGAGCGCCAGCAGCAGCACACCGCCAACGCCATGCCAAATCATGGTATCCATCGCTCCTAAACCCCAGGCGCTCTTCACATCAGCCAGTGGCGTTGCCAGCATAATCTCGTAGAAGCCTGCTGCTACTGTGAAAAACGTGATCACCGCTGCGGCAACAACGTTATACCAGCCCACGTCAAAAAAGTTCGATCGCACTGCATCGATCGACAGAAACTTAAGAATCGACTTTTCCAGAGGAAACAGCACACCCGCGATGTCAAACGCGATCGCGATAATGAACAGCCCCAGCGTGATGTGGACGAGATTCGGATGAATCGGGATAGTGTAGGGCAGCCCGTTTGCTCCCAGTTGGTCGCTTACTTGCTTAATCAGTTCGGGATTCATCGCAGTACTCCATCTCGAATGGCTTCTACAACGGGCACACTATGCAACCCATACACCCAAACCAATTTGTCACCTAGATAGACCTGATAAAAGACCAGGGCACTCAACATAACGCCCATGCCTAAAAACGGCATCGGCAGCTTTTGCGGATCGCGGGAGCGAATGATAAAGCGCCAGGCAGTAATCGCAGCCAAAATTGCCGACAATGACCAACCTAAAAGGGTATGAATATTCATCGTCGATCGCGCCGCTGCATACGGCTCTGCCAAACCTGCTTCAACCTGCCCAAACAGCACCGCGATAAAAATAGAGAGTGTGGCAAAAAACAAATTCCACCAGCCCACTTCAAACAGTCGAGTGTTGCGGGTTACAGTGCCCAGCACATCACAGAAGACGGCAAACAGCACCATCGCAATGACGAAATGGACAACGATCGGGTGAATGGTATCGGGATAAGGAAGATTATGGTCGTTCAGAGGTGGAAGATACTCAAACATGCGGTTCTCCTTGGCGATCGAGGGCTAAATCACCAACTGTGATGATCACGATGCAACAGCTAAGCCAATGTCTACGAAGTCTCTCATAAGCTTCTTACGCCTACATAAATATGGTAAACACAATCAGCTTGTTAGGGCAAAGAACAGAGAACACATACCCGGCAATGTTGAGGCTGACCAGGGGGGTGATCGTGCTTCGACTTCGCTCCAGCACTCGGTCAAGCTTAGGTTGAGTACGATCTTAGGTTGAGTACGGTTGCACGTGGGTTGAGCAAAGTCGCACGTGGGTTGGGCGGAGTCGAAACCCACCCAAAATGAGCGAACGTTGACCGCTGAGCAGTCTTACTCCAATAAGGTATGCTTGATAGCTGCTGCCACCGTAATCTTACCCAAAGGGCTAAGTCTGCGGGTGGATGGCTTTAACCAGCGATCGTTGTAAATTAAAAGCAACTTTCTAGATCGAAAACCGCTTTCAGCTATGGTTATGGATGACTTCAAGCTCTCGATTGTGATGTTTCTGGTGAAGAGCGGCTACACTCTTGGTCAAGACTTTTCGATGGATGCCAACGGTGACTTAATTATTGGTAGTCCAGAAACGTTTTCTGCACTCTCAGAATTTATGGATTCGATGACTTAAGGGCGGAGACGATCGCTAGGCGCGAATTTCTAAGCCTGTACTGTAGTGTGAGCCTTACACTTCTATCGTTTGCATGATGTCAGCATTGTGCCGAGCCATGTATTCTAAGGCTAACGCCTGAGTCAAGCAGATTGTAGCGTTTGGCTTTGCCAGTGGCGCTGTTGAAGCTGGTGCATATGGTTAAAAAGCTGCCAGCAATACTGTTCTGGTAAACCGCACGTGACCGCACCGCGTAGTACAACGTTGAAATACCAATCATTTGGGGCAAGTTCTTCGTCAAGCTTATCCACAACGACATAGGTTCGGACGTTCGTGTAGAGCTGATCCTGAAACTGAACTTCTATGGTTTCCCGCCGATAGCCACCACTAGGAACTTCTTCACGCTCATCCAGTCGATCGCTCAAGCGCCAGGGTAAGGCATACAAAACGCCTTCTACAATTGACTCCGGTTCGCTGACTACATCTAACACTCCACAATTACGGTGGGCGGAGCGGCGGTAAAACCCTAGCCTGTAGTCTTTAAGCGTTGCATGTCCAATGACAAAAGGATGCGTACTTTCACCCAGAGTGCGCTTTAAGTCAACGGGGCACATGCAAGAGCCGTACGCGAAGTAGTAGAACATCGGTTCCTTCACCCGATCGCGCCGTTGCTGCGGCGGTTTATGAGAGACCTTGAGGCGTGGCTCAGTGATGATGTCTAAAAGTTCTGCCATACGCTTGAGGAATGAAGTGAAAAAACGTTCGATACACGCCTGAGTTTAAAGTAACGCATTCCGATGCAAGAACTGTAGATTGCAGGTCGAATCTGCGGGTAAGCATTAGTGGAGCGGTAAGCATCCTGTTTTTTTAGGGCTGTTTTTTCTGGACTGCTGCCTCAGATCTTGCACCATTTGTCAGAGTCTAAGGCAAGTCTTTGCTAAACGCTTGACAAGAGAAGCCACTTTACTCATTCTTCAGGAATTACACGGTCGTCATGGAGCTTTTGCTAAGAATTGGCTGATAGGGTAGGTGATCCTACGGTAAGTCGGCTATGGCAAAGTCCGGCAGCTCATACCAATTTCGTATGAATCTGCATAGAACTGTAGGTTGGGTTGAGTCTAACGAAACCCAACGGAGCTATTGCTGGCGTTGGGTTTCACGCTGTTCAACCCAACCTACGATTCATGCTTCTATGCGTCTTCAAAAAGAATTGGTATCATGCGATCGCTAATCTTTAAAGTCAGCTTGCTCAAGGATCGTTGCGTCAGCCTTTAAGCGACTCTCGGTACTGCAACAGCTTGTTAAGGTTCTAACCGATAAACACGTGCTTGCTTGTCGGCGCGGTAAAGCCAGCGCTGGTTGCCGTTTGAAAAAACAACGCGCCACCCTTCAACCAGCGCTTGCGTGCAGATTTCATCCGCTTTCGCCAATCCCAGACATCCATTAGCCCAGGTTTTGGGTGTTGCTTCGACAATCTTCAGTTTTGCCGCTGGAATTTTGGTTCGCTTGCTTAAAGCTTGGCGTAAACGAGTCGCAACACTTGGAGGTATTTGAACCGTTGCCTCAGCAATTTGACCGACTAACACGTTCTGACTGCTGATTAAAGCAGCGTCAGTTAATACGCCTTGAGCCAGAGCGCTAGGTGACATCAACTCTCCTGCACTAAAAAGTAGACCTGCCAGAACGATCGCCACACAAAACCGATAGAGCTGCGGTTTGGCAGACAGGAGTCTCGATCGCGAGGAAAGCTGCTGTAAGCTTCGGTAGTTCATAAGCACGTTGACGTAAAGTTAAACGGCACTCAAAGGTGGCTCTACAGAGGCTTTCCAACCATTGGGAACTGCCGCCACAGTTGATTAAAACTTGGAGGATGAACCACTCGCCAGACTGCTAAGACCGCGATCGCGACGATTGCCAGCGTCAGCAGATTGTAGAAGATTTGTACGGGTCGAACCGATCGCCGTGCAGGATAACGTTCCTTGCTTTGAGCCATCTGGCTTGGCTTTGGTCGTGCTGGAGAGGCGATCGACGTTTTACTGTCCGACGACGGTTTGCCCGCTGTCGGGCTGAATGCTCCCACCATTAAGCGCATCGCATGGAGTTGATTGGCAACAACGGGCGGTTTACGTGCCGTGCGGCTCCACTGCACCAAAACAGTCAGCGGCATCCCGCATAGATTAGGCGTATTGAGCATCCGCAACCGCTGAACCAAGCCTTGATCATTGGCAGCGACTACCACCAACCCCTCTGGTCGGCTACGCGCCAGCCCATACGCCGCTTGAGCTGCTGCCAGCGACAATCTAGTTTTCTTACTCAACACGTGCCCCTCGATCGGTTTGAGTGCTGCATGTTGCGCGATCGAGGTCGTTGCTTTCCACCCGCTCTCTGGAAAGAAGCGGACAAATTCTCGTGCGGTGCGTTCCTGGTTCGGTTCGATCGCGTGGCTACACAACATTTGGACTTCTTCTAAAACAGCCTTAGGAATGAAGCATTCGCCAAGTCGTGAAAACTCCTGCCAATGCCGCACACCACTCGACATAAGAGCGCTAAGGTCAAGCAGAATAAGAAAGGGAGGTAAAGCAGCCATAGCAACACAAGGGGCGAAATTCAGGATTAAGTGAGAGTCTGTTGAAAGCTGTGCGATCGAAGTATGAAGCTGGGTAACGTTCGTTTCTGAAAGATTGAGAGATGATCTAGACGTTGTGGTGAAGCCTTACCGTATAGGTTTATATTGCGTCCTAGAGGTAGGTTATGAGCAACATTTCAAGATATCGTTTAGTCTGCACCCTTTCTTTTGGGGATATTTACGGTCAGATTATTGTGTGGCTGATTGTAATTTTTCTGAGCTTGGCATCGGCGTTGGCATTGATGGGAGCCAGCAAGCCGATTTATGCACTTTCTGTTGTTGGCTTAATTTTAGTACTAACTTTACCGTTCCTGCTGTTTGCTTTCGTGACAACCCTGTTGAATCACATTGAGCTAGCCTCCGTTGACCCAGCAGCCAGCCTCGACCTCACGCCTACATCTACGAATTTTCCTACTCCGCGTCCGGCACAAGCGGCGGGATGAGAAGAGGAAAGGCTAAAGGCTAAAGGATGAAGGATGAAAGTATTTGGTAGCGAGAGATCTTTCGGACTTGCTATGCGTTTCCTGGGCATCAGTAACTCTACATGCTTGCTAGAGAGTTTTGAGTTCGATTTAACCCGTGACTCTTGCCTCCGTTTTTAGCCTTCTGCCGTTTAGCCTTGAGCTTTTATCCTTTAGCCTTTCTTTCTAAAGAAGTTCCTCGTCTTTTGGCAGGGAACTTTTTATTTTGGCAGGATAGATAGAGTTTCGTATGGCGATCGCAGATGGTTGAGCACGATGTCATCATTGTGGGCGGTGGACTGGCTGGTTCACGGGCTGCCCTAGAAATTATTCGCACTGATCCCAGCCTGAAGGTGGCAATGGTTGCCAAGACTCACCCGATTCGATCGCACTCGGTTGCGGCTCAAGGTGGCATGGCTGCGTCCTTGAAGAACGTCGATTCTGCTGATAGTTGGGAAGCACACGCCTTCGATACGGTTAAAGGCGCTGATTACCTTGCCGATCAAGATGCGGTAGAGCTGCTAACGCGAGAAGCGCCCGATGTGGTTATCGATCTAGAGCACATGGGCGTACTGTTTTCGCGTCTGCCAGATGGACGCATTGCTCAACGTGCCTTCGGTGGACACGCCCACAACCGCACCTGTTACGCTGCCGACAAAACGGGACACGCTATTTTGCATGAGCTGGTCTGCAACCTGCTGAGTCGCGGGGTGACTATTTACGACGAGTGGTACGTGCTGCGACTGCTTTTGGAAGATGGGCAGGCGAAGGGCGTGGTGATGTACCACATTGAGGATGGTCAGCTTTTGGTGGTGCGGGCGAAAGCCGTGATGTTTGCCACAGGTGGCTATGGGCGGGTCTACAACACCACGTCAAATGACTATGCCTCGACCGGTGATGGACTGTCGATGACGGCGCTGGCTGGCTTGCCGCTGGAAGATATGGAATTTGTGCAGTTCCATCCAACGGGTCTTTACCCCGTCGGTGTGCTGATTTCAGAAGCCGTGCGGGGCGAAGGCGCATACCTGATCAACAGCGACGGGCGGCGGTTTATGGAAGACTACGCACCCAGTCGGATGGAACTGGCTCCCCGTGACATTACCTCCAGGGCAATTACCCGCGAAATCCGTGCAGGGCGTGGGGTCTATCCTGATGGGACGGTAGGCGGTCCCTGCGTTTACCTGGACTTGCGCCATATGGGACGGGAAAAGATTATGAGCCGGGTGCCCTTTTGCTGGGAGGAGGCGCATCGACTGGTGAACGTGGATGCAGTGACGCAACCCATGCCGATTCGTCCTACCGTGCATTATTCGATGGGCGGCATTCCGGTAAATACGGATGGACAGGTGAGGCGCAGTGCGGACGAACTGGTAGAGGGTTTCTTTGCAGCAGGCGAAGCGGCATGTGTCTCGGTACATGGGGCGAATCGGTTGGGCAGTAATTCGCTGCTGGAATGTGTAGTGTATGGACGGCGGACGGGTGCCACGATCGCCCAGTACGTCCAAAACCGCAAACTCCCTGAGATTGATGAAGCCCGCTATCTCAACGAGAGTCAGAGTCAAATACAGGCATTACTCGATCAACCAGGGCACTATCGGATCGCCGAAATTCGTCAGGCGTATCAAGACTGCATGACCGAGCATTGCGGTGTGTTTCGCACCGATGCCGTGATGCGCGAGGGCTTAGCAAAGCTGAAAGAAATCCAGCAGCGTTATGGTCAGGTACGGTTGGACGACAAGGGCAAATTGTGGAACACCGAGATCACCGAGGCACTAGAACTCCGCAACCTGATGCTGGTAGGCGAGATGATTCTCACCTCCGCGCTCAACCGCCAGGAAAGCCGAGGCTCTCATTCTCGCGAAGATTACCCCGATCGCGATGATGCCAATTTCCTCAAGCACACGCTGACGTACTATTCTCCTGCTGGCATTGACATCAGCTACAAACCCGTTGTCATCACGATGTTTCAGCCCCAGGAGCGGAAGTATTAGTGCTGTCTCACAATTTAACGCACTACCCCTATGCATCCGGGCGGCGCGTGGTGATGGGTATGCGAGGCGCAGTCGCCACCAGTCAACCGCTGGCTGCTCTGGCAGGGATGGAAATGCTCTGGCAGGGCGGCAATGCGATCGACGCGGCAGTAGCAACCGCGATCGCCCTGACCGTACTTGAACCAACTTCTAACGGCATTGGCTCCGATGCGTTCGCGCTGGTGTGGGATGGCAAACTGCATGGGCTGAATGCGTCTGGTCGGAGTCCTCAAGCGCTGACTACCGAACATTATGCTGGAATGGCTGCTGTCCCTCAGCACGGTTGGTTGAGCGTGACGGTGCCGGGAGCAGTTTCGGCATGGCGAACTCTGTGGGAACGTTGGGGACGACTGCCCTTTGAGCAGCTCTTTGCACCTGCGATTCGCTATGCCGAAGACGGTTATCCTGTCTCGCCCGAAACAGCGCTGGCATGGAAGCAGGCAGAAAAGAGCTATTTGCCGCTACACCAAGCAGAATTTCAGGCGTTCAAGCAGGTTTTTTTTCCAGGCGATCGCGCCCCTGCTGCCGGAGAAAGCTGGCGCAGTCCAGCCCATGCTGAAACACTCCGGGCGATCGCGCAGAGTGGTGGCGACAGTTTTTATACTGGAGCACTGGCAGAAAAAATAGCTGCCTTCGCGGCTGCAACGGGTGGACTCCTGACCCAGGCTGATTTTGCCGCGCATCAGACGGATTGGGTTGAGCCGATCGCCACTGCTTACCGAGACCTGACCGTCTGGGAAATCCCTCCTAACGGGCAAGGGATTGCAGCGTTAATGGCGTTGAATCTTGTGGAAGGGTTTGACCTGAGTCGCTATCCGCGTGAATCGCCAGGCGTGTATCACTGGCAGATCGAAGCCATGAAGCTAGCGTTTGCCGACGCACATCGGTATGTTGCCGATGCAGACGTGATGACGTTGAGCCATGCAGCGCTGTTGAGTAAGGAGTATGCGCGCGATCGTCGCCACCTGATTGGTCACACAGCTCTACCGCTTGCCGAACCTGGCTTGCCCCAAGGCGGCACGGTTTACCTGGCTGCGGCAGATAGCGATCTCATGGTGTCGTTCATCCAGTCCAACTACATGGGTTTTGGCAGCGGGATTCTCGTCCCGGGAACAGGTATTGCGCTACATAATCGGGCAGCAGGCTTCACCTTAGAACCGGGATACCCGAATCAAATTGCGCCTAGCAAGCGTCCCTTTCACACCATTATGCCTGGGTTTCTCACCCGCACTGGAAAGCCGTTGGGACCGTTTGGCGTGATGGGTGGACCGATGCAGCCGCAGGGGCACCTTCAGATGGTGGTGAACCTGGCGGACTATGGGATGAATCCGCAGGCAGCGCTAGATGCTCCCCGTTGGCAGTTTGTGCGCGACAATCTGGTGCTGCTAGAGTCAACCGTTTCTCATGAGATTGCAACGGCATTAGCCGATCGCGGTCACACAATCCGATCGGGCAGTTTTTTTGGCAGAGGGCAAATGATTTTGAGAGAAAACGGCGTTTTGGTTGCTGCCTCAGAGCCTAGAGCCGATGGACTAGCGCTGGCATGGTGAGTTCCTCCGGTCGGGTGAGCCATACAGAGGAAGCACAACCGCTCATAGCTCACTAAGCTACGGTTGGAACGCAGAACCGCGATCGCTGCCGCTGGAGGTGTGAGATGCTAAACAAACTACTCCAAGCCATCGCTATGACAGCGTTATTAACGTTTCTGGCGAAGGATGGCTTGCTCCCGACCGCTAAGCCTCCCCAAGCGACAGACTACCAACCGTTTCAGCAAGCAACCTTGAATCGCAAGCTTCCCTGACACATGGCTTTAATCCTGCACATCACGACCCGATCGCTGTGGCAACAAGCGCAGCAGGAAGGGATCTATCATGCTGAGTCACTGGAGACAGAAGGATTCATCCATTGTTCGACTCCCGCGCAAGTGGTGGCGACCGCAAATTCATTTTTTCCTGGGCAGACTGGACTGGTGTTGCTGTGTATTGAGAGCGATCGCGTTCAATCAGAAATCCGCTATGAAACCGTACATGGCAACCAATTTCCTCATCTCTACGGGCTACTCAACCTGGATGCTGTGATACAGGCGATCGACTTTGAACCCAATGCTGATGGCAACTTCACCTTACCGCCAGTGTTGCAAAGCGAAGAGACCGTTTGAAAAGCGGTTAAAATCGCGACTACAGAAACAACGTCCGTCTGAGTGGACTAGCGAAACGCAAACGAAGAGAACGGCGAGTTACCGGAAACGGTCATTCTTGTCGAGGAAGGATCGGTGAGTTGGAAGCCGCGATCGCCGAATCGCAGGGAATTTTGCAAGAATTGGGTGAGGATATCAGTTTGTAGAGATGGAGGGAGAACTATGCACAGCATTACACTAAAATCTCATATCGGTAGCGACGGTCTTTTGAAGGTTCATTTACCTAACATGAGGGATACGGATATTGAGGTTGTCATTGTCTATCAAACTAACCTGCCCGAAGATGTGAAAGCAGTGGATATTTCGCAGTTTTACGGCTGCATCCAAGATGACTCATTCTTCAGACACCCTCAACCTGAACAACCTGAACGCGAACCGCTGGAATGAGATATCTTCTTGATACGAATGTCTGCATCATCTACCTAAAAGGCAGAAACTTGAATTTAAAGCAAAGGCTTGAGGCGATTCCGGTTCAAGAGA
>JACMKO010000569.1 GCA_014380065.1 Leptolyngbya sp. ES-bin-22
CCCTACAAGATGTGTCGTCTTTTCAATTCAAATTGGTATCATCCATTTAGTTTCTTGATGTTTAGAAACTGAACTTGTAGCCTCAAGCACATTTAGAGATGTTTAGTATCCTAATAACTTTTTAAGGTACTGGTCAATTTGTAGCCTTCGCTACTAATATTCTTTCTTTACTTTTTTCGTGTCAGCACTAACGCAGGTTGTGCAACTAACCGTAAAAGCTTTGATCCCCATTGAGAAACGATGCAAAACAATCGGTCTCTAGCCAGGGTTGGATTGCCAACCAGCATCAATACAAACATAATGAAGATGTAGGCTTCAGGATAAATGCTTTAACTTCTAGCGTTGATTTAGTTGTTTTTGATACATCTGTTAACAATTTAGAACTGCAAAGGGTGGCGATCGCCCTACAAAATCCTGCTTGAAACTGCCTTTAGTCCAAACATACTTAATACACCGACTGTTCTAGCAGTTCACTGTCCAAACTGTGGCAGTCTTGCCGAACGTCACTATCTCGTCTCTGATCAATTGATCAGAACGCAATGCTCAACGTGTGACTATCTGATGGTGACTTGTTCAGAAACAGGCAAAGTCATTGAAGCGTATGCGCCTGGCATCTAAGCTCATCGCTAAACTATTTCTATCGCCTTTGAGAGCTGACGCTTGGACGTTGGGCTTAAGCAAACTCTAACGTCCAAGAAAACGTCCCAGAGAATGCTTAAGCTCAGCGTTTCCAATTCACGCTGTTACTTTTGTTGCAGACGCACGTAATTGTCCACAGGCAGCATCGGCAGCTAGACCACGCGATTGGCGAACACTAACCACAATATGTTTGGCTTTTAGCGCATTAACAAACGTTTGGATGCGCTGAGGGCTGGGGCGTTGATAATCGACTTCGGAAATGGGATTGTAAGGGATCAAATTAACGTGGCTCTGAAAGCCTCTTAGATGGGCAGCGAGTTCGATCGCGTGTTCTGGGCAATCATTTAACCCTGCCAGCAAAACATACTCAAACGTCACGCGCCGACCCGTCAATTGCACATACTCACGGCACTCGTCTAGCAGGGCTTCTAAGGGATAGTGCTTGGCGCTGGGAATGAGCTTCTCGCGTAGCACCTGATTTGAGGCATGGAGGCTAACGGCAAGGGTGGCTCGTAGCTGACTAGCGGCTAGTTTGCGGATGCGATCGGGAATGCCCACCGTCGAAACCGTCATGGTACGTTGTCCAATGCCCACATCCTGGTTCAGACAGCGCAGCGCAGCAACGACGTTCTCTGTATTCAACAACGGTTCGCCCATGCCCATGAAGACGACATTACTGACACGCTGCTGAAAATCTGCCTGCACCGTCAACACTTGATCCACAATCTCTGCGGTCGTGAGATTGCGAACAAACCCACCCTTCCCCGTCGCGCAAAAGTCACACGCCATCGGACAGCCGACTTGGGAGGAGACGCAGACGGTGAGGCGATCGAGAGCGGTGTGAGGTGTGAGGTGTGAGGTGTGAGGGAAGGAAGTTGTTGGTTGCTGGTTGTTAGTTGTTAGCAGGGAGTTTTCTTCATCCCACTGGTTTTCTGACTCCTGGCTCCCGTTGGCTGACGCTCTGGGAAGCCTGACTCCTCTCTCTCCTCTCTCCTGATCCCAATTGAACGTCGGAATCCCTACTGTTTCGATGATTTGCCCATCTGCTAGGCGGAGGAGAAACTTAACGGTGCCATCTGGAGCAGCAGAGCGATGGTGTAGAGTTGATCGCCCAATGTCAACACTCTCCAACTCAGCCCGCCATTCTTTGGAAAAGACGGAAATATCAGTGAGCGATCGTACGCCCTTCTGATAAAGCCACTCGTGTAATTGCTTGCCCCGATATGGACGCTGCCCCTGCTGCTGCACCCACTCGGTTAATTCAGCTAAAGACTTACCCAGCAGTGGTGATGATGTTTGAGGCGATGACGTTTGGAGAGAGACAGAAGACATGGTAGGTGGGAAGAGTTAAAAGTTTTGAGTGGTGAGTGTTAAGTTTGGCAGTTAACTCACCACTCAAAACTCACCACTCAAAACTAACAGAATTTACAAGACGGCTGCTCTTAAGCGGGCGATCGGCAAACACGTTAGCTTCCGCGCACTGGGTACATAAGCGCGGCGACGGAACACGTCGTAACCGTTGCGTTCAATCTCGTCCAGAATGCCGCTGTACAGCATGAGGGCGGCCCAGACGGGGAAACGAGCGTCGCGATTGAGCGATCGGATACCGCGTTCAGCAGAGGCAAAAAACTTTCGGGCGCGCTGGATCTGGAACCGCATGAGTTCACGCCAGCGTTCGTCCACAACACCATTAAAGAGATCGTCTTCGGTATAGTTGAACAATTCCAGTTCGTCTAGCGGAATATAGATTCTGCCCCGACTGGCATCTTCGCCAACATCCCGCAAAATATTAGTCAGTTGGTTCGCGATCCCAAGAGCGACGGCTTCTTCAGTGGGGTCAGCGCTCACCTTGCGGTACAAATCCCAGGGCGCAGTGCGCGGAGTGACATCAATGCCCATCACGGGAGTGGTCATCAAGCCAACCGTTCCTGCCACTCGGTAGCAGTAAAGCTGTAGTGCTTCAAAGGTTTCGTAGCGCGATCGGTATAAATCCATCCGCTGACCAGCAATCATGTCACGAAACGGCTGAATGTCGATTGGGAATTGTTCTAGGGTGTCTACTAACGCCACATCAGGGTCATCGATCGGTCGCCCGTCAAACACTGATTCTAGTTGTTTCTCCCACTCGTCCAGCGTTTCGGATGTGGTTAGACTTGCGCGAGGACCATCTACTAACTCGTCTGTACGACGACACCAAACGTAGATTGCCCAGATTGCCCGACGCTTCACTTCTGGCATCAGCATGGTGCCCAAATAGAAGGTCTTGGAATACTTTGCCGTAATCTGACGGCAGAGTTCGTAGGCATCATCCAGGGAAGCTAGAGTCCTCACACAAGAATAATCAGGCAATTTCAGCATTTCCTTGAGAACGCTTGGCGAACATAGCGGGTGAGCAGGTTCAGGTTAGGCAAGAAGCCGATCGCAGGAAGGGGAATGGCTCATGAGTTAAATTGCTTCAACGCCAAAGCCAGTTTACCCTCAGCCCATGCCAGCCCACTTAGCAAACTGCTGGCTCAACAAAGAGCCAGCAGTTGAAAGTATGAACATTATAGAGACACTGAGCGTCTACACATTCGCGACTGGTTGCGGCTGATTACTTGTGCTGGTTGAATGAGATTCAGTCAACCATTGACTGTTCACAAGTGCCTGCGCTGTCAGCTTACCAGAAAGTACGGCACCCTCCATACTGCCAAGATAGCGTTGCATTGTGTAACTACCTGAAAGAAAGAAATTTGGCACGGGTGTGACCTGATCAGGACGGTACGCCTGTCGCCCTGGCGTGGCAGTATACACCGATCGCGGAGTCTTTACCACTTTGAATTTCCTCAGCTTAGCTGGATCATCTGTCCCAAAGTGCTGCGGAAAGAGCCGCTCTAGATCTTTCATGGTCGCCGCAATGATGTCGTCATCCGACTGATCGATCCAATCTTTTGCAGGGGCTAAGACCAATTCCAGCATGGAGCGATCGGGGTCAGCATATTCTTTGCAGGTAACGCTCATGTCGGCGTAGACGCTCAGCAAGTCCGATCGCGAGAAGAGGAGTTGATCAATATCGGTCAGCTTGCGATCGAACCACAAATGCAGGTTAATCACTGGAACGCCTTCTAAGCCCTCAAGTTTTTGGAAGCAGGGCATCGACTTCCAGGCAGGCGGAGTTAGCACCTTCATCACATCTACCGACATAGCAGAGACATAAGCATCGGCTGTGATGACCGTATCTGACGCACCATCCAACCCACGAAGCAGAAAGCCGCGCACCGTGCCATCGTCATGAAGCTGGATTTCTTTGAGTGGCTTTTTCAGATGCACTTCGCCGCCACCTGCTGTGATGTAGTCCACGATCGGCTGACACAAACGCTCAGTCGGTGAACCATCCAGAAAGGCGATTTTGGAGCCGTAGCGTTCTTGCAAAAAGCGATTCAGCGCTGTGAGCAGAATGGTGGATGACACCTCATCAGGATTAATAAACGTGAGCGCTTTGCACGCAGCAATGAACACATCGCTGCTCACCTTCTCGCCGATCCCCTGCCGTTCCAACCACTCCGCAAAACTGTACTGATCCATGTCTTCGACATACTTCTGACCGCGCACGATCGCAGGCGTGAGTCCGATGGCAAAGCGAATTTTTTGCTCCCACGTCAACATGTCGTTGTTGCGAAGAATCGACACGATGACGTTGAATGGAGCCGGAATGTTGGGCACATCAAAGCGCGAAAGCACTCCAGGCTTGTCTGGTTGGTTAAAGATGAGCGTGTGCTGCTTCCACTGGAGTCGGTCTTCGATGCCGAGTTCTGCCATGAGTTGCAGCATGTTGGGGTAAGCCCCAAAGAAAGCGTGCAGCCCGGTTTCGTACCAGTCACCGTCTTCGTCTTTCCAGGCAGCCACTAAACCGCCCAAAACATCTCGACTTTCTAAAACAATGGGGGTATGTCCCGCATCGATCAGGTATTTGGCGCAGGAAAGACCTGCCAGACCTGCTCCAGCGATCGCAACTCGCATGTGACTTCTTTACTATTCTTCAAGGTTGGATTGCTCTCATTATACGTTGCAATCCGTTACATTTACTTTCACGCATGATTCTTCCATACAGCGGTCGAGGGGCAGGTTAAACGTTCCGTCGCCGATACTCTGATTCCCGACTCATCATTCCCCTTATGATGAGCTAGACCCACTTATCGCTTGCCGCTCACGTTTCAATGCCCAAATGGATGCTGAAGGATCGGAGCCTGTTATTACAGCGCCTCACGCCTTATTTGTTCTTGCTGCCTGCGCTGCTTGTGCTTAGCCTGACGGTCTTTTACCCGGCGTTGCAAGCGTTCTACCTCAGCTTTACGCGCTACGACTTTGACCTGACTCAGCCGCCTGTATGGATTGGGTTGAAGAACTTTCGGCGCTTGTGGGTCGATCGCGTCTTTTGGGAAACTTTTCGCAACACCATTCTGTATCTGGTGGGTGTTGTACCGATTTTGGTGGCGCTACCGTTAGGGATGGCAATTCTCGTTAACCAAAAGCTGCGGGGCATTCGGTGGTTTCGCGTCGCTTATTACACCCCCGTCGTCATCTCAATGGTGGTCGCTGGCATTGCCTGGAAATGGCTCTATGCCGATAATGGCTTGCTTAACCAGCTTTTGAAACTTGTGGGCATCTCGGCAGGCGTTCCCTGGCTAACTAGCCCAAGTTTGGCAATTTTTAGCGTCATGGTCGTCACCATTTGGAAAGGGCTGGGCTACTACATGGTGATTTACCTGGCAGGGCTACAAGCAATTCCAGAGGATCTATACGAGGCAGCGGCGATCGATGGCTCTGACGGCATCAAAAAGCACTGGGATATCACGGTGCCCCTGATGCAGCCTTACATTTTGCTGGTTGCTGTGATATCTGCCATCTCAGCCACAAAAGTGTTTGAAGAAGTCTACATCATGACCCAGGGTGGCCCACGCAACAGTTCCAAGACGATCGTGTATTACGTCTACGAACAAGCCTTTCAAGACCTTGAAATGAGCTACGCCTGCACGATCGGGCTAGTCATGTTTTTGATTATTCTTGGACTTTCAGTGCTGCGGTTAAGCGTCGAACGGCTGACTGTAAAAGAGAACTGAGTTCAACCAACGAAATATTTATACAGGCAGGTTTACATTTCCGCTCACCAGGCGCAAATAACCTTTGCAACTCAGCAATTATTGCGGGACGTTCCGGTACAAAGCGGTTTATTAGGCATCAATTTTTTCGCCTCGCTTTTTTCGCCATTTATATGTGCTCTGATATTCACGGCGCTGTTTCGTGACTTCGTACAAAACTATTCCCGAGGTTGTGCCCAAATTCAGACTCTCGATCGTGCCGAAGATGGGGATGCTCAAGCACATTTCACTGTGCTGTACGGCTAGGTCGCTTATGCTCCTACCCTCGTTGCCAAACCATACAGCCAACTTAGTATAGATAGTGTAATCGGCTTCATCTAGAATGACGTTTTTCATTCCCTTTACATGTGGCGATGTGACGATAGACACGAATCGGTTTTTCTCTAAGTGCTCAAGATATGCTTCGGTGCAGAAGCGTTGAATCCAGACATAAAACTTCACATCTAATCAGACAAACGTGTCTGGGAGTAGATCAAAGCTCCAGTGAATGATCGAACACCGACGACTCAGTTCTAGTTGCAAATAACGCAACTTATCTAACAATTGATGCCCATAAAAGGCTGGCATTTCCATTAGCTCTAGAATTAAATACGCAATCAAAACCATGTAAATTTGTATGGTCACACCGTTAATGTTCTTAGTGATCAATTGATCGAGTTTGAGATGCATCTTCAAGAACTTCCAAAGCACCTCGATTTGCCAGCGCTTGCGATAAGTCTCACTCACCTCTTCGTTTGTCATAGTATCGACATTGGTAGCAAGGCGAAATTCAGTCTGACTTTCTAAGTCACAGAACCAAACAACGCGATACCGTTGATGGTCAAGTGCCGTTTTCATATTGTTCTTGATTCGCACGACAAAAAGGGTCTTGGTCTGACTCATTTGGTCAAGAAAATCCCAACTGGCAAAGCCCCGATCCATAATGCCAATAACGTTTTCGGGGATCATGCTCAACACTGAATCAGTAAAACGTGCATCATGCCCTTGCCCAAAATGGATCAGGCAATTAGTCGGATTTCCTTGCGTTAAATTGATGCCATTCAACAGTTTAACTTGGTGATACTCCTGTGCCCAAAAGAGTTTGCTGGTCAGCGTCATTACAGTGGAATCAAGCGGAATCAACATCTGTGCTGTGGCTGGATTTTTACGTTTTAGCCGCGCCATTAGTTCAACATAAAGACGACAAAAGTGTTGGTCTTGTCGCGTTTTACAGGCTTTAGAAAAGGTGGACATATCCACTTGAATACCAGCATGATTGAGCCGATAGAACAGGTCTCTCATGCTCATTAAACTCTGATCTAAAACAAAAGTTAACCAGATTTCAAAAAAGAGCCGTGAGTTCAAGACTGGGTAATCAGAGGGGGAAAGTTGCTTCAGCAGCGATTTGACAAGCGTAGGGAATGAGGCTATCATCAGTCATTGTTTTTTGATTTCTGGGGGTAGAATACTACATTCTGTCCCCATTTTTTCTATGTTGAGCTATCTTTCAACACTTCTGGCTTCGGTGCTATCGAATCTTTTAACAAAGCTCCATTTGATTGCCGATACAGAAATCTTCGAAAGTGATTTTTTCTCCCGCATTTCTAGCCAATCGTCAGGCAAAGCTCCCCTTGGGTCTATGACGTACGCCTTTTCTACCCCCAAGGCGTTTACGTTTCTTATAACCGTACCGATATTCTTGATATCACTTGGGTCTTCGATAACAGTAATTAAGTTCTTGCATCTGTAAGGCTTTATCTCTTCCGCACGTTGTCGGATCGAACTCTTTTGATTTTTTTCTTCTTCCATAAAGTCTTCGGCTGTAAGCTGTTGTGCATTCAAACTGTGATAAGAGAATCACCCTTATTTTTGAGTTTTCGCCCCCACTTAATAACCAGTTCCCCTTCATTTAGAAGCTGATGCAATAAAAACTCTAATTCTTCAA
>JACMKO010000570.1 GCA_014380065.1 Leptolyngbya sp. ES-bin-22
ACCCATACAAAAAGATCGATCGACCAAAGAACGTCGCGCTCGTTTCTAGTAGACGCTGAAGGGCGGGAGTGCCCCGCTCTTCCTGGATATGGAGTGACGTAATCGCTTCAATATTTTTGGTGATGGGGTCTGGCAAGGGAGCCGTGAACACTTGATTGCGACCAGCTTTCACGTTAAGGACGTTAGTTTTTGAACTGACGGCTGAATTGGTACTGTCGTCTACGTTGGGCATGCTGCGACTGTTAAGGCTGGATGCCCCGATTATTGCTTAGCTTCCCACTCAGAAGGAGAATCTGTTGCGATCGTCCCTCTTTGCAGTGCGTCCAGGTTTGGTGATGGCGCTCAGACTTAGCAATGCATGTCAAAGGAATAGGGGCGATCGCCAAGATGTGAGTCAAATCTAAGCAATGGGTCGTCGTGGTTTGAAACCTGGCGCGATCGCCCCTCAACGTGCCAGCAGTTCTTTAATGGCATCGTCAATGAACTGGGTATCCACCGCATTCACGCCACCGCCTGCGAAGTGACCCCAAACCGATTTGATCACGCGGAGTTCAGCGTTGGGCATGTATTTGACTTCGTACTCGTTGTCTTCAGGCGGGAAGTAGAGATCCATAGCGGCAGGCATCACGATCGCCTTGGCTTTGATTGCCCCTAACGCTTTCTCAAAATCGCCATTAAAGCCAGGCGTTTGGCTAATATCGCCGTTCTGCCATGTCCACAGCATTGTCAGCAGATTGTTGGCATCTTTTTTAAGGAAAAAACCTTCCCAAAACGCCACCAAAAAATCCTCTAGTGACGAGTAGCCGATCTGGAGGTACACCTTTTCTCGGTAAAATGCTTGCGACATTCCCCATCCTGCATAAACTCGTCCGACAGCGCGGAGTCCAGTCGTTGGTGGCTCGTCATACCAGCCGCCTTTCCAGGCAGCATCCGCTTGCAAAGCCGCCTTTACACCTTCAAGAAAGACAATGTTGTGAAGACTGGTTTTCGCTGAGCCACAGAAGGGGAAAATCCGTTCCACCATCTCTGGGTAGCTAATCCCCCACTGATAGGTTTGCCCCGCGCCCATTGACCAACCCACGACGAGGGCAATGGTTTCAATGCCAAATTTCTCAGTGACGAGCTTGTGCTGCACCTGCACATTGTCATAAAAGGTGATGTGGGGAAAGCGGCTCTTGTTGTATGGCTGTGGATTGTTGCTAGGTGAGGTAGATAGCCCGTTGCCCAGCATGTTGGGAATGATGATGAAATACTTTTGTGGATCAAGCGCCATGCCGTCACCGATCAGCCACTCGTTGTCGTAGTGCTGCCCGGAGTACCAGGTGGGATAGACAATGACGTTACTTTTGTCTGCGTTGAGCGTTCCGTAGGTTTTATACGCCAGCTTGGCATCACGCAGGGTTGCGCCGCGTTGAAGGTAAATGTCACCCAGGTCAAAGATTTCGTAGTCAGCCATAACAAATTTAATCAGCGTTGTTGGAGTGACTAGAGGATAACATCAGCAAAAAGAGTAGCTACACGTTGAGCGCCATGCCATAACGCTCACTGTATAACCACTCTCCGCTTCAGGTATTTGCAAGCAGCTTGGTGATGTTAGACCGCAAGATATTTGTGCACGAGCGCATCGGTCAAATCTGACGTACGACCGTTTGCCACAACTGAGCCTTTTTCCATAATGAAAAACTTTTGGGCAAGTTGACGCGCAAAGTCAATTTTCTGTTCAACCACGACAACTGTGATACCTTTTTCGCGGTTGATACGCTTCAGGGTTTCTTCGATCTCTTGCACGATCGAGGGTTGAATCCCTTCAGTGGGTTCGTCCAACAGCATGATTTTGGGATTGCTCAACAAGCCGCGCGCGATCGCCAGTTGTTGCTGTTGACCACCGCTCAACAGTCCTCCCTGTCGCTTTAAGTGCTGCTTCAGCATCGGGAAGAATTCAAAGATCTCCTCGGAGATTTTCTTGGACTTTTCCTTTGCGGCGGTCATCCCTAGCTTCAAGTTATCCAGCACCGACAGATAGGGAATGATTTCGCGACCTTGGGGAATAAACGAAATGCCATACCGGGCACGCAAATAGGTCGGCGTTTTGGTAATTTCGTCAGCGTCGAACACAATGCTGCCAGACATGACTTTATTCAAACCAATCACACTGCGTAGGAGCGTTGTTTTGCCCACGCCATTGCGACCCAAAATACACGCGATTTCACCTTTTTCAACCGCCATATCGACGTTGAACAACACAGGCGTTTGACCGTAAGAGACAGTCACATCCGATAGATTAAGCAGCGGCATCGATTCGTTCACGACCTAAATACACCTCAATAACTTTGGGATTTGTTTGGACTTCTTGCACAGAGCCTTCAGTCAATTTTTCGCCTTGATGCAACACCACAATGCGTTTGGCAATCTGCTTCACAAATTCCATGTCATGTTCAATCACGACAACCGCATGATGATTTGCGAGTGTTTTGATAATTTCACCAGTATCATGCGTTTCGTCGGGAGTCATACCTGCCGTTGGTTCATCCAGCAGCACCACGGTTGGGTCTTGAGCCAGCACCATACCAATTTCAATCCACTGCTTCTGTCCGTGAGACAGCGATGAAACTTTGGTAAATGCTTTATCCAGTAACCCAATTTGCTCCAGCACCGACTCGATCTTAGCTTTCTTCACGCTGGTGAGTTTGGTTTTGATGGACGCAAACACGCCGTGCGAGCCTTTCAGCGCCAGCAGAATGTTTTCAAACACCGTCAGGTCGTTGTAGACGTTAGGGTTTTGGAACTTGCGCCCAATGCCCATGTGCGCGATCGCATGAGGGCTTTTGTTGGTAATATCCTGCCCCTTGTAGTAGATGTGCCCAGACGCAACTGGCGACTTGCCCACGATCGCATCGAGCAGCGTACTTTTGCCCGCGCCATTGGGTCCAATGATGGTGACAATTTCTCGATCGCCCACATCCAGACTCACGCCCTTAATTGCCTGAAAGCCCGAAAAAACGACTTTGACATCTTTAACGGACAAAATTGCTGTACGGGGTTCTGCCCTGGAATCAGTAGTAGACATGAGCGTGTCCATAGACCTGACCTTATATGTTCGATGGTATGTAACCTAGCATTCTCGCAAAGCGCATTTCTGTGATTTAGATAGCGTTTTGAGCGGATCGTAACGAGGTGTATCAAGCCTTAGACGCATCAACCGCTGCAAAATTGATTACTGCCAGCGGTCTACAGTGAGCTTCATTTCGACTTTGAGCGTCGTTTTGAAGCACGAGCAGGAGTGTCAACTGACGTGCGGGTAGCTTTACTTCCACCCGTGAGCGATCGCCCAACGAATCGTAGCGCTTGCTGTAGCGGCGTGAACCAATCAAACACTCGCGCCTGCACAAACCCTGAGGTGGTGGAACTCGACGCTGGCACGAGGGCAGTTTGGTCTGCAAGTTTGAACTGCTTCGGCAACAAACCCATCAAACCATCGGGCAGAAACAGCACCACCACCAGCAAAATAATACCGACAATCAATTGCCAGTCCTGCGTAATGCGATCGACCGAGTTTTGCAATTGACCCAGCAGAATGGCAGCAATTAAGGGTCCAACCAACGTCCCGCGTCCGCCAACCGCTACCCAAATCACGACCTGTGTCCCAAATGCCACACCCAAATAGACGGGTGAGATAAAGCGGTTCAACGGTACAAAAAGACCACCTGCAATACCCGCGATACCGGCTGATAGCGTCCAAATGAAAATCTTGAAACTGGCAACGTCGTAACCCAGGTAGGAAATCCGCTTTTCGTTCTCTTTAATGGAGCGCAGAATCAAGCCAAAGTTTGACTGCGTTAACCAATAGCTGCCCGCCAACACAAAGGCAGCAAAAATGAGGATCATGAAGTAAAGACCGGTCGGTGGAATGACCAACCCACCAAACAAGGTCAGTCGAGAAACATCCGTGATGCCGTTTGTGCCGCCTGTGTACGCCTGCTGACTCACAAAGAAGGTTGTGAGTGCCGATGCGATCGCCAGCGTAATAATCGTGATGTAAACACCGCTAACCTTAGAGCGGAAGATAAACGAGCCAATGATATAGGCAAACGCAGCCGGAACCGCCACCATCGCGATCGCCGCGATGGGAAAGAACTGGAGCGGTGCAATGAACCACGGCAGTTCCTTCAACCCATTCCACACCATAAAGTCAGGCAGCGTCCCACCATAGGTATTTGCAGACGCAGACAGGTTTAGCTTCAGGTAATATGCCATCGCATAACCGCCCAGCGTGAAGAAAACGCCGTGAGCAAAGCTGAGAATGCCCGTAAAGCCCCACACCAGATCCAGCGAAACGCCCAGCACCCCAAATAGCAAGAGCTTTGCCATCAAGTTTGACTGAAACTCACCAGCAACAAACGGCAGAATCGCGAGAATCAAAAAAGCGATGCCCCCGATCGCCAGCAGTTTGACCGGAACAGTTGATTGTCGTAGCCGACCCATTACCTCTGTCACGTTGCAATCCCCCTACATCGATCGTTAAAAATGAACCAAACCGTATGCTGTAAGTTTTTGGTGGTTAGCTTCCAGTTCACGGCACGCGCTCTAACAACCAAAAACTAACCACTAAAAACTCTTCTAAGCCCGCTTCTGCACCGTAAACAGACCTTCGGGGCGATAACGGATCAAGACAATGACTGAAAACAGGACAATCACTCGCGCTACAGGGTCATTCAGCAGATACGCGATCGCTGAGTTAGCAGAGCCAATTAACACGGAACCTGCCAGCACACCAATCAACTTGTCTACACCACCCGTCACCACCGTCATCCAGGCATCCACCAGATAATCCTGCCCCATCGGGGGTGCAACGCTCTTGAGCGATGAAATCACCGAACCTGCAATACCTGCTAAACCGCAGCCGTAAGCAAACGTCACCATATCTACCAGGCTCGTATTCACGCCCAGGCAGCGCGTCATATCCCGGTTCTGTGTGACTGCGCGAATCTGCCGCCCCAGCGAGGTTTGATAGAGCAAAAAGGCCGTTAATCCCAGTAGCGCCAACGCCACAAAGAAGATGAACAGTCGGTAGTACGAAATTTCAACTGACTGTCCATCCGCCTTAAAAATTGAAAGGTTGCCCTTAATATAGGGAGGCGCTTTCACATACTTCAGTTGTGCCGTAAAGATGAGTTTGACAATGCCTTGCAGCACAATACTCAACCCCCACGTTGCTAGCAAGGTTTCCAGTGGTCGTCCGTAGAGCTTGCGGATGATAGTGATTTCCACGATCGCGCCAATCACCGCTGTCACGATAAACGCAAAGGGAATCGTTAACAGCAAGTCCATCTTGAAGTTCTTTTGCAGCACAAACGTGGTGTATGCGCCCAGCATGATGAATTCACCATGCGCCAAATTAATGATCCGCATCACCCCGAAGGTGATCGCCAACCCCAACCCTGTTAGCAGCAAAATACCAATGATGCCAATCCCATTTAAGAGCTGATTGGCAAAGGCAATTGGGTCAATGCTTTTTGCAGGTGGCGACGATTGTGCCAGGTATATCAGAGACGAAATGAAAGACATGAACCCCCCTTACTCAACCAGAACGGCATCGGTAAACTTCGTCTGTTTGTGAAATTGGCTGAGTGGATGCGATCGCACCCACTCAGCCTAAGACTTGAACGCGTTAAGCCTGCTTTAGAAACTCAGCCGGAATGTCTTTCTTCGTTTCCACATTGGGGTTGCTGCGATCATCAGGCGTTTTGTGCTTGCAAAGTCGTCCTTTGTACAGCGCTTGGCTCCAGGGAATCGGCTTCACCGCTGTCTTCGTCGAGAAAACGATGTCTGCCTGTCCATCCGCTTTCCATTTACCAATGCGGGAGTACAGATAGGTGTGGTAGTTGTCAGGGTCAACTTTCACAGTGCCCTGTGGTGCTTTGAACTCTTGACCACGAGTCGCTTCACGCAGATTGGCGGTTGTTAGCTCCTTCCCTTGCTCGGCGCACTTCTCCATTGCTTGCGCCATAAAGAACGTTTGGAGGTAGGCCGCTTCCATCACGCCATTCGTGACGCGATCGGGTCCAAACTTCGCTTTAAACTGCTCCACAAAGGCTTTGTTTTCAGGCGTATCAACCGTTTGGAAGTAGTTAAAGCTGGTGTAGTGTCCTTCCGCAAACTCAGACCCCATTGCCTGAATTTCTTCCTCAGTGGTGGGGTATGCCATGATGGGCGTATCTGCCGACGTGAGTCCAGCATCCTTGTACTGCTTGTAGAAGGCTGGAATACTATCGCCCACCAGGTTGCTCAATACAAAGTCGGGCTTCGCCTGCTTGATCTTGTTGATGATAGTGATAAATTCTGTGGTGCCCAGTGCAGCGTACTCGTCACCAACAACTTGACCACCTGCTTTCACCAATTCTGCTTTCGCAATCCGGTTGCTTTCTTTGGGATAGATGTAGTCAGAACCGATGAAAAAGCCCTTCTTACCGAAGTTTTTAGCACAGTAAGGAATCGAATCCGTGATCTGCTGGTTTGGCGCTGCACCCGTATAGATGACATTGGAGCTACATTCGTTGCCTTCGTAATACACCGGGTAGTACAGCATTTTGTCCTTTTCTTCAAAGACAGGCAGTACTGACTTGCGGCTGGCGGAGGTGTAGCAACCCAGAACGCAAACAACCTTGTCTTCGTCAATCAAGCGCTTCGACATCTGGTTGTACAAATCCCAGTTAGAGTCTGGGTTGACGACCACTTGCTCAAGCTTTTTGCCCTTGATGCCTTGCTTACCGGTCCAGGGACCTTTGCCTTCGTTAATTTGCTCGATCGCCAAGAATGTAGCGTCTTGCAGCGATTTTTCCACAATCGCGATCGACCCTGTGGTGGAATACATGACCCCAACTTTAATCCCGTCACCGGATGCGGTCGATGCTACCGGGCTAGCACCGGGAGCAGCAGAGGTCTCAGCCGTCGGAGTGCCGCCACTCGAACAGGCAGCCACAATACTAGAGCCAAGTGCAAGTGAAGCATACTGGATAAACCGACGACGATTCACACCACCACGTATGAACAGGGACTGACGCGACTTCATGAAGCAATTCTCCTTACCTGTAAAAAACTCATATGCACAATCAAAAATGTGCGAGCTGATGTCAGTATCAACTCGACTATTGTTAACTCATCCTGTGTATAGAGGAGCTTTGCAATACTGTGTGATATTAGAATTACGTCCGCACAGCATTTGTATTGCATTATACAAATGCTGTGTCAGAGGCTCAGAATCTATTGGTTTGTTGGTAAACTGGCAACCAAGAAAGCAATCACTGTTGGCAGCCCATCGTGCGTTTTGAGGTTAGAGAATACAAATGGCTTTGTACCCCGCATTTTCTTCGCATCGCGATCCATGACAGACAGATCTGCGCCGACATAGGGAGCAAGATCGATTTTATTGATGACTAAAAGATCAGACTTGGTAATGCCGGGTCCACCTTTGCGGGGAATTTTATCGCCACCTGCGACATCAATCACATAAATCGTGAGATCGACTAGCTCTGGACTAAACGTTGCTGCAAGATTGTCACCACCGCTTTCCACAAACACCAGATCGAGATTGAGAAATTGCTGCTCCAGGTCTTCGATCGCCGCCAGGTTCATCGACGCATCTTCCCGAATCGCCGTATGCGGACAGCCGCCCGTTTCCACGCCACGAATGCGATCGCCCGACAATGCCTGACTCCGCACCAAAAACTGCGCATCTTCCTGGGTGTAAATATCGTTGGTGACGACAGCTAAGTGGTAGCGATCGCGCATCGCCTTACACAACGCCTCCACTAGCGCTGTCTTCCCAGAACCCACCGGACCTGCCACTCCAACTCGCAATGCATTCATGAAAATTCTCAAGTATGGCTCATAGATTCTAGACTACAGCCGTTTTCACATGGATCGGCCACAGATTGTAGAGTGGGCAGTGCCCACAGAGCTTGCGCCGAGGCTTTTTGAACAATTGTGGGCACTGCCTACCCTACTGAAAATTGCTGTAACTGGCAACTTGAAGTTATTAAAGCGCTTTTTTGAGGCAGCCGTTTGATGAGCTTTTCAACCTGTCCAAGGCGCTTGAGATGCTCCCTGTAAAATTGCAGGGCTTCTGTTTTGATCGCGATTGTCTCTTGAGGCGGTAGACTCAACTTTTGACCCAAAGCATTTAGCACAACCCGACCAGAGTAATACCAATTTGAATTGAAAAGACGACACA
>JACMKO010000571.1 GCA_014380065.1 Leptolyngbya sp. ES-bin-22
GCTTCATTCAGTCCCTTTAGTGGACTTTGCCCAGCTAGACCATGATTTTCAATCACGGGCGGGTGTTGCCAGTGGTGCCAGACCGCAGTTAACGCCTTTGCGTGAGGCGCGATCGCCCTTGCAAAAGTAATGTCACGCCGTGAAGAAGCAACGTCAGGCGATGCAATGCGATTGTAAGGCGATGCAGAAGCAATGTGAGGCACCACATTGGCAATGTCAGGCATCGCAAAAGGATTGTGACCCATCGCAATCGCATTGTGAGACGACGCAATGGCATTGTGAGGCATGACAAAAGCATTGCGACCCGACACAATGCCAATGTGAGCGATACAGAAGGATTGTGAGGCATCACATTGGCATTGTCAGGCAATGCAGAAGGATTGTTGAGTCAAGCAGCTTAACGGTAGCCGTTTACCTCACTTCAGTTCTGATAACGTCGAAGGCTTACCCCCCCAAGCAACTGCTTAAACCGTTCATCCTCTCGAATGGTATCAAAATCCGAGTTGATTTTTGCGTCCGTTATATAGTTAGGATTAAAGCTAATTGCTTGCTTTAAATATTGAATTGCCAAGTCTAAGTTGTTTTGAAGAGCGTAACAACGGGCTTGATCGTACCAATCCTGCCCTGCTGGAACGAGCGGATGGTGCGTTGGATGCATTGGAGACGATCGTCAAGCGAGGCAATGGGCTGCTTGAGTTCTCTGAGAAATATTTGCCCACCATTACGGCGGGCATTAAGGGTGTTCTGGCGGCTTGGGGTGTTGCTTTGTAACACCTGGCGGTTGTAGACGCAAAGCGGCTCCGCTTTGAGTAACTGCCACTACAAGAACAAAGTCCGCCCATAGCCAACAGCATTCAAGAAACGCGGACTAATCTTACTAACCTGCGAAGGCAGTAGAAAGGTTTCTTCTCAAACGCTACAAATCCCTGTGAGTAAAGGGCTTAGCATTTGAACCAGCGTAAGTGGCAACAATCTGCCCCTTGCCCACCAATTGATATTTGTAGGTGACTAAACCTTCCAGCCCAACGGGACCGCGTGGCGGCATTTTTTGAGTGCTGATGCCAACTTCGGCACCAAAACCATAGCGGAAACCATCGGCAAAGCGCGTAGAGCAGTTGTGAAAAACCCCTGCGGCATCGACTTGTGCCATGAAGGTGGCAGCGGTTGCAGTGTCTTCTGTCGCGATCGCTTCGGTATGCCGGGAACCGTAGGTATGAATGTGGGCGATCGCCTCGTCCAGATCATCGACAATTTTGATTGCCAGAATCAAATCACTGTACTCAGTAGACCAATCGGCTTCAGTAGCAGCGGCGATGTTGAGGATCTCGCGTGTGCGATCGTCGCCCCGCAACTCAACGTTGCGAAGTTGGAGGGCAACCACGGCTTCGAGCAAGAATTCAGACGCAATCTCTTGATGCACCAGCAGCGTTTCGATCGCGTTGCAGGCAGCAGGATACTGCGTTTTGGCATCGACCGCGATCGCCACTGCTTTTTGCACATCGGCAGCGTGATCAATATAGAGGTGACAGATGCCTTCAGCATGACCCAAAACAGGAATGCGCGTGTTGTCCTGCACAAAGCGCACAAACGCATTAGAGCCTCTGGGAATGATGAGGTCGACATATTGATCGAGCTTCAGCAGTGCCAGCGTTTCTTCCCGCGTTGTCAGCAGTTGCACGGTTGTGGGATCAACACTGGTTTGAGCTAGCCCTCGATGAATAGCAGCTACAAGCGCTTCGCACGATCGTAGTGCTTCCTGCCCGCCTTTAAGCATGACACCATTCCCCGACTTAATCGCCAGGCTCGAAATCTGTATCACCGCATCGGGGCGGGCTTCAAAAATGACACCCAGCACACCCAATGGGCAGGTTATGCGAGTCAAAACAAGCCCCTGATCAAGCTCTCGATGAAGCTGCACAGCACCTACCGGATCGGGCAGGCTTGCAACCTCTCGCATACCCGCGATCGCGCTTTTCAACTTGGGTTCACTCAGCTCCAACCGGGCAACCAGTGCGGCTGAAAGGCTTGCCACCTCTGCTGCCTGACAATCTGCCCTGTTTGCCGCCAAAATTTCGCTAGTAGCGGCTTCTAATGCCTGAGCGATCGCCTCTAATGCCTGGTTTCTCGCTGTAGCGGGCAGCATTGCCAGATGACGCGCACTGTCACGCGTTTGCTGGGCGATCGCAGAAAGAGAAGAAGCCGCTGCGGTAGCAGATAAAGACATGAGCGATCACTCGGTTAAAGGTGGTTAGCTAATCTGGGTGAATGATCCGCAGTACATAGCCCCGTTGAACAAACCGAATCTACCAAATTCTGAAAAGAATTTTAAAAAAGAATGCGGATGGCGAGACTCGAACTCGCAAGGACAATGCCACACGCACCTCAAGCGTGCGCGTATACCAATTCCGCCACATCCGCACAAGCTGGTTTTGGCAAACCAGATTCTTTCCTTTGAACGATGTCCGTAGTCCGACCAGGCATTATCTAATCATAAACATTAGACAAAGCTTGATTCAGACAGCGCAGCCCTGAGGTTTGGTCTGCTTTAAGACTTCACTAGCATAGCAAAAAGCGGTCAGAGGTTTGCGATAGCGAGACTAAATTCGTCAAAAGGGGTTGGGAACTAATCGATCGCCTATGAGTCCTATCCAGGAGTAGGGATCAGGCAACGGTATCAGGCAACGGAAAGATAGCGCGGTGACGCAAGTATTTTGTCTAAGTTCTAATAAATGGGAGTCGAGGCTGTGACATTACGGAAAGCGATCGGTCTGGGAGCATTAGGATTAGGGGTTAGTATGAGCTTCGTGCTCTTGGGTGGGATGGGCGATCGCGCAATGACGATCGCTCAGTCTGTCCCGTCATCAACCGCTACGCCCACACAAGTCCAGTCCAATCGTGCTTATGTGCCGCTTTCCGATGCTGTCATTGCCGAAATGCTGAAGCTGGCAGGCGTTACCCGTGACGATGTGGTGTACGGTCTCGGCTCCGGGGATGGCAGATTGGCGATCGCGGCGGTCAAAAATGCCGGCGCTAGACGGAGTGTGGGGATAGAAACAAACCCCGCACTGGTGCAGGCGAGCCAGACAAACGCTCAGCAAGCAGGTGTCGGCGATCGCGCCCAGTTCCTCCAGCAAGATCTCTTGCAAGCCGATGTGCGTGAGGCGACCGTGGTAACCCTTGACGCATCCTCTGAGACGGCTTTGAAGCTGCGCTCCAAATTGAGTAGCCTTAAACCAGGTACGCGCATTGTTTCTCGCACGGCGGCACTTGGCGACTGGAAGCCAGACAAAACGATTACAGTCCCCGGTACAGCACCCCAAATGCTTTATTACTGGGTTGTGCCTGAGCGCCTTGCAGGCGATTGGCAGGGACGGGTGGAATATGCCTCTGGTCGCAGTCAATCCTACACGCTTCGCTTTACCCAACAGTTTCAGCAAGTGAAGGGTGAAGCGATCGCCGATGGCAAGAAGTACACGATCCCCAACATTGCGCTGACGGGCGATCGCCTCACTTTTAGCCGTTCCGAAACGATTCAAGGACAGCAAGGGGTGATTCAATTTGACGGACGGGTTGAAGGCAATACCTTGAAAGGTACCGCTGGCATTAAGTGGGGCATCCTGGCAAGAAACTTTCCGATCATGGCTCAGCGCAGTCCAACGCTGCAAGGAAGCTTAATGCAGTAGCCAGCACTTTCTTGCTGCGATCGCTGTCAGTATGGTAGAAATTTTCAGCAAGAAAAAGAGCCTACTTTTGCAGGCTCTTTTTCGCTTTTAGGTTCATCGATCGTTCAGTCACAACGTGCTTAACGGAAGAATCAGTGGAGTCTTTTACCAAAACAGTCCAAGACTGCTCTAGGTAATGAGAATCTCTTTGACAACCCTGTCTCCTTCAACGACACCAAGAGTACGACCGATGTGTCGCTGCTCTTGAGCAATGTTGTACAGCGCCAACCCGGTTCGCAAAACTTCTGCCATATTTTTGCCAGATTCATCTGCCAACTTTTGGAGCAACTCGTAGGCTTCGGGGGTTAAGTCTAAATTTAAACGTTTCTTTTTCGCAGCAGTCATCGTTCCTCACACTTTCTCATCAAAATCAGCAGAGATCATCCCATAGCAAAACACACGCGATCAAATCGCCGAAGCTGCTAGCAAGTCGGTTAACTCAAAGCAGAATTCAGTGTTCCTTTAGCTTTTTTAAGCAAAAATAGCCTTAAAAGAAGACAGCGTAACCAGCCAACTGAGCAGGAAACTCTTGCACAGTTAGCAAAACGCTTTCAAACGCGCTATCTCACATTTGCATAATATACCATATATTCATTGTGGCTTGTCAACACAAAAGACACACAAATGCGATGATTCTTAAGTCATAACATCGCTAGTCAGGTAGCGTGTTTCGTCTCTATCAAGGATTAGCAAACGCTATCGTGAAGATGCCGACCAAAAGCCACCCACCAGGAAGGATATCAGAGCGACCAGCAGTGTTCTGCCCAGGCACGGTAAAAGCCATGCCAGCGGTAAGGTGATTTGAAACGATAGCAACACGAGATGCAGTGGAAGTAAGACCAAAAGCAGCATGTAAATGCCTTTCAAAAGCCAGCCTGTGAGCCGTAGGGCGATGTTGTAACGGGGTACTTGCTTGTTCATGGGGTACAACCTCCTGTAGAAAACCCGCGCAACCATTGTTTGCGCGGGTTCTTACTCGCTTCTCAACTATTTTTCCGCTTTAATCGATTCATCTGGTGCGGTGACGTAAGTCGTTGTGCCACTGAGCCAGACCGTCTTTTGGATCACGGTTCTGCCACCCTCGTGAGACATGGTTAAGTCGCCGAAGAGAGGGCGCTCTAGCTTGAGCTTGGATTTTCCATCCCGATCATTGATATCGATGCGTTCATAGCTTTCGGTACTCATTTCCTTTCTCCTAAATGATGAAGATTGGCTGAAGACATATTCATTATATGAACATTTTTTATAAAATCAACACACAAAATTTATGTATTTAACGCGGGTCAACCTACAAGCAGAAAAGCTGCCATTCTGCGCGTCGCCCCTGTTCTGTGTGCAGACGCTCCAGTATGTGACTGGTCATGGCTTCCAGTCAGAGCGATCGCCCTAGCTACAGCCAGTAGACGCTGAGGTCAGCCTTTCGTTAGCTGAGATCTCGCACTTTTTCCAATCACCCGCCCTCGAATGCAGCGGGGCTAAGAGCTTCACCCCCTTGCAATCGGTTGAACGCAGCTCGGTTAAGGGGGTTTAGTCCGTTACTCTTCGGGAACGTAAAGCCAACAGCGGACTCTGCCCATGATCGCCGCCATGTATTGTAGGGAGGCTATTGCAAGTGTTGAAAGCTAGCAGCTAGCTTAGTAAATTTGCTTAACCTCGTGCTCTCAGTTCTTTTGCCCAAAAATAGTGTGGAAGTCTGTCGTCGAAGGTGCCGCCTTTGAGGAACTAGACGGGCTACTAGAGTTCCAATAAGTTTCGATAGATCTTTTGCACTAAGCGGGTATAGTCGCTAAGGTCAGCAAGAAATTGACGGATCTCCTCACGGGCCTCTAAAAGATAGTCGGCACCAGAAGCAACATCACTGAGTTCGCTTTCGTGCAGTGAAATTTTACTTTCCCAAGTAGCAATAGCGTTGTGTAAAAGAGCTACAAGCTGACGATAGTTTTCCAACTCTTCTTCACCGAAGCTGATTGAATAATCTGAAATGCTAAGAGCTTGCTCGCTTAACAGGGTTTCGATCGCCAGCACCAGGTTTCTAAACTTAAGCAACCGATTTCTAACAAGAGAAACATCAGTCAACTCTGGTAGGTTGTTAAGCGATTCACTTAAATGATTGATGCGTTCCTCAATTTGTGAAAAGCAGTTTTCTCCGCCTTCCGACAGCAAGCCCAGACAGTATGCTTGCACAAGGTGGACATACTGAGTCACTTGAATGCTGTATGAGTAAATACTGTTGCGTATCAGAGAAAGTTGCTGCGATGTTTGAGAGGACTGTTTGAAGATGCCATAGTACTCCCGAATGCTCTTTCTAAAAGAGTCAATATGATCAGCCCACAATTGTAGCCATTGGTCTGGCTCAGCAATGATCTCTCCTAAACGTGAAGACTCTTCTAATGCCTCTTCGAGCACGTTGACAGTTTCTTCGAGTACATTAACGACTCTCTTGAGCCTACGAATACCTTTGCGTATATCTAAAAAATAATGCTCGATGTTACACATCTGTTCGTAGACGCATGGTTGATGCCGTTACCCCGTGACAATGCCAAGCCCGTAGCACAAAAGAGTTGCCTAGACGATTAGGCACTCGCACTACGTAATGTTTTTGACTGAGATTTAGTATAGTACTGGATTGGATCAATGGAGATGGAGTTCCTGGAAGAATCCATCTCCTTGAAATCCACAGGGTCATGCTACAGCTACATCAGGCTGATATACGTGAGCGAAATCACTCATAGGTCATGATCGATACAACCATACAGCCAACTAAAATTGATTAATGTCAGTAGCTAATCTATGAGGGCTACTTCAACTTCGTTGCTGGAATCTCTTTTTGAATCTGTGATTTTAGTTTGTAGATCTCTTTCTGAGCCTTGGAGGCAAGCTCTTGAAACTGCACGATCGTAGGCGGTAAGCTTCCAGAATCAGGCTTATCAGGAACAGGCTTGCTAGATGGGGACTTGTTAAAGGACGGCAACTCGACCGACAGTTTAGAGATTTGGCAGTAAAGGGTACGATTAGTTTTCTCGTGATCTGGGCTAAGTATCACCGAAATAGTATCATCCACTTCATTACGAAGGTAATTAATATGCTTTAGCCAATAAGCAGCAGGTTTAAGCTGAATTTTTAGGCATTCTTCTATTTGAATCGCACTTTCGTCAATTTCGCTAAGAGATAGTTCAACATTATTCGATCGGTTCTCCATAATCATCTTGCCCAGTAAATTATTAGCCTTACCGACCTAAAGTAATGAAGCCTTAATGATGGAGAACGATAGATCTGTTGCAGAAATAGTGATTAGAATCGCTGAAAGATCTACGCAGTCTAGTTTCAAGGATGTTGACTCCCAAGCACTGAGAGGTCTATCACGAGCAAGCTTTAAAGCTTTTTGAGCTTATGATCTAGTAGCTCCAAAGTTAATTGGTGAGAGCAGATGTACTTATAGCGATACGTCATTCAAGCCTACAGTTGTTAACTCCTAATCAAATCTAGTGAAGCAATTCAAACTTAGGAAAAACGTGCTTTTGTGCTAATTTTTACCAATCGAATCCGAAGTGGATTTGGGAAACTACTTGCGCCAATACTATAGCTCAAAGCAATCGTCTGTTTATGAATTATTACGTTTCACATCATGAAGTAGTAATGAATTTGACTCCTTGTGTGACGGTACCACCGCAGAAGTTGGAGGGCGATCGTGCTGATGTCAGCAACGAAGAATACAACTCTGAGCGAGCGTCATTCAAAAGAGCATCTTTTCCTGTTCTAGAGAAGCTCACAGGCTGCAACGTCTTTCGCTTAAGCGCTTTCATCTGGCTTTTTCTGGAAGAGGACTGAACGTGTGCTGCCAATGCGTTGGTCGTCGGTTCTCTACGTTTAGCAACAAGACGATAGGCTCGTCACGTTAAGTTGTTAGCCTATGAGAATGGTCAATAAACATAAAATGCTGAAGGCGGATGCACGGATTTCTTAATCTCAATAAACCTGTCGGGTTTACGTCTCACGATTGCGTTGCCAAGGTGCGGCGACTGTTGCAGATGAAGCGGGTTGGACATGCAGGCACCCTAGATCCTGCTGCGATCGGGGTGTTGCCGATCGCGCTGGGCAAAGCCACCCGTCTCCTGCAATTTCTGCGCCAGGATAAAGCGTATCGAGCCACCGTGCGGTTAGGAATCAGCACGACGACCGATGACCTAGAGGGTGAAACGCTACTGGCTCGACCTGTTGCCGCATTAGATTTAGTGACGGTAACAGCGGCACTACAGCAGTTTCAAGGCAGCATCCAGCAGGTACCGCCCAACTACAGTGCGATTCAGGTACAGGGTAAGCGTCTCTATGATCTGGCGCGGGCAGGTGAAACGATCGCGGTAAAGTCCCGCACGGTGCAGGTATTTAGCCTCGAGGTTCTAGACTGGCGATCGGGGGATTTTCCGGAGGTGGATCTCGCTATCGCTTGTGGACCGGGCACTTACATTCGGTCGATCGCGCGTGATTTGGGCAATAGCTTGAAGACAGGCGGTACATTGGCGGCACTCACGCGCACCTCAAGCAGTGGCTTTGATCTAGCGGCTAGTTTGACGTTGGAAACCCTGGAAACACAGCAAGAGCAGGGATTTTTTCAACCTATTGAGCCAGTGGCAGCTTTGACTCATTTAAGCAAGATTTCGCTGTCGTCGGCGATTGCTCGTCGCTGGTGTCAGGGGCAGCGCATTGTAATCAAGCCTGATGCTGAGAATCACTGGGTAGAAGAGACAGACACGGAAACGCAAGAAGAGACGGGCACAGGAAGACTGCAAATGTACGCGGTGTCACCCCTTCAGGAACCGTTGCGTGTGCATGATGAAGACGATCGCTTTCTGGGCATCGGCAAGCCAACCGATACTGAAATCGGGATTATTTTGTTATCTCAAATGGTCTTTGAGAGTGGTTAGTGGCTGCGATCGCCGATTTATCATCGTACCCTGCTCTCACAGTGTTGGCTGGTTACTTTCAGCGGCTTGCTAACCAAGCCTCCAAGTCAGCAAGGGTGGAGAAATGCAGTAGGGCAATTGCCAATGCTTCTAGTTGTGTCAGGCTTAATTGAGAGAGACGATCGCGCCAGTCATCTGGTAACTGACCCACTCGTTGTTCGAGGAGAAGGAGAACGAGCGATCGGCGTTCCTCCTGCCGTCCTTCCTGCCGTCCTTGTTGAACGCCGCGCTCAAAGCCGATTTCTTCGACACTCGTAATATAGGGCACTTTGCGTTCCTCCTCATAAGCCTTTAACTCTAGCCAAAACGCCTGCTTTAACCCCTCTGGCAAAATCATAACCCAGTCAATGAACTTGAATAAATGCAGTACGTCCCGGCGACTGTACCCAGCTTCATACAAGCGCCGAATCAAGCTGAGTTTCCACTCTTTACGCTGGTTCGCGTTGCGTTTGGTTTCCTGCGCTTTTAAATGTGCCATGACGACTGTGGCAAAGGGATTGCGGTTGGCTTCTAAACCCTGCCATTGCGCTTGATAGTCCAGTAACTTAACGGTGTCGAATTGAAACGATAGATGAGTGCCGGGACAGCTAAACTCGTAGCGATGCGGTCGCCAAGTGGCATTGCCGTCACACAAAACCGCTAAACTGACCGCAGGCTGACGAAACCGATCGAAGATCCTTAAGGCATAAACAAACATCCGTTCGGCAAAATTCGCTTCGGGTTTGGCTTGTACCTCGACGTGCAGCAGTAAGAACATCGCCTTGCCCCGCTTGCGCCAGACTTTAACTAAAAGATCCGCATACCGTTTGCCAATGGCAGTATCGGGGGCGAGCTGCTGAAACTCCTTGTCCAAAAACTCAGGTGGCTTCTTCCAGTCAATCAAGCGATGCAAGTCAGGGAAGAAAAACGCGATCGCTTCTGGAAAGTATTGGCGTAAAATCTCTTTCCAGGGGGAATCTTGATCGGTGCGAACTGCCATCGGCGAACGAGGCGAAATAGTAGTGCGATCGTACCATTTGAAGGGTTGAGCGATCACGTGGATACCAACGATCTCCACCACAACGCTAATGTGTTCTGTGCGTCTAAAATTAACCCAACAGATCTTTCTAAAGCTGAAAACTCATGAGTAGAAGCGCTCATAATCATCGTGACTACCGATCCAAAACCATGTCACTGTGTCCCCTTCTAAAACGCCAAGCACGCGATAGCTTCGGGTGATACGAAC
>JACMKO010000572.1 GCA_014380065.1 Leptolyngbya sp. ES-bin-22
ACTGCTTCAAAAATATTATCTTTTTGTCCCGAGATTTTCAGTCGTTCAGTAAGGATTCGAGGTGATTCTACCGCATCAGTTTCCCCACTCTCAATTCCAGGATCAATTTCAATCCGATAACTAGCCTCTTGCTGAATTTGGTCAGTCTTAAGAGAAAAGAAGATTTCTATTGCAAAAGCTCTTGCACCTCGAAACACCAAATCTCTTGTTCCACCACGAATGCCAAACCAGCGAATAAATCCGCCTCCACCATAACCTTCGCCAATAATTTCTGCTAAGTTATACTCTCTCGAAATTCCATGTAGGAAGCGAAACGCATCACGGATGTTGCTTTTGCCAGACGCATTGGTGCCCACTAAAAGAGTGAACTCACCCAGCGTCAGTTCTGCATCTTTGAAGCCTTTGAAATTGGTGAGGCGGAGTTTGGTGAGCATGGCACTCGATCGCCTAGAGCGGTAAGGAGTACCCTAATGCTACCTTTACTCTCTGCAAGGTTTCACGCGCGATCGCCCCCGCTTTCTCCCGCCCATCCCGCAACACCGAATCCAAATAGCCTTTTTCAGCCATAATTTCCTGGTATTTTGCCTGGATCGGTTGGAGGTGGGCGATCGTCGTCTCTGTTAATAAAGGTTTGAACTGTCCCCAACCCATATCCTGACATTCGGCAGCAACGGTTACTTTTGTCTGTCCAGACAAAAGCATGTAGAGCGTGAGGAGGTTATTGCACTCTGGGCGATCGGGGTCATTAAAAACCAGACCGCGTATAGGGTCAGTTTTGCAGCGCTTAATTTTGTTTTGGATCACATCCGGTGGATCGAGCAGGTTAATTCGGCTGAGTTCTGATGGATCAGACTTCGACATTTTCTTGGTGCCATCGGTGAGGCTCATCACTCGTGCGCCATCTGCCCGAATCAGAGGATCGGGTTTCTTCAGAACGGGTTCATTGGGTTTGGCAAACTTGTGGTTAAAGGTGTCTACCAGATCGCGGGTCAGTTCCAAATGTTGCTTTTGGTCTTCGCCTACAGGTACTTTATCCGCGTCGTAGAGCAAAATATCCGCTGCCATTAAAACGGGATAGTCTAGTAATCCTACGCTGACGTTTTCACCCTGCTTGACAGCTTTTTCTTTGAACTGGATCATATCCGTCAGCCAGTTAAGCGGGGTGATGCAGTTGAGCAACCAGGCAAGTTCGCTGTGCGCCGAAATGTGAGACTGCACAAAGATGGTCGAGTCGTTGAGGTCAATGCCACAGGCGAGGTAGAGAGCGGCGATCGTGTACGTATCATGCGCCAGCGTTGCCGGATCATGGGGCACTGTAATGGCGTGCAAATCAACCACACAGAAGAAATTATCGTACTGGTGCTGCCCTTCTACCCAGTTCCGAATCGCACCCAGATAATTACCCAGATGAAGATTGCCCGTCGGTTGAACCCCAGACAGAACCCGCTGCTTTGCCATAGCTTACAAAAAGAGAATCTAACCAAAAGGAGACGTGCTGCAAAGCTGATTGTACCGTAGTTGGGATTACAGTTAAGAGATGTAACCATATGAGTGCGATGCACTCATGTTTTGAACAAAACGGTACAGATCCCATTATGACCCACGCCCTCACACAGAATCAGCTTGCTCAGTTGCAGGACTGCTTTGCACTTGCCCGAAACCCTACCGAACAGGATGCGGCTCGTCAAGCGCTATCGACACTCTTGAGCGATATAGAACTCAATGCCACTACAGCAGCAGTTATTGATGCGCTCTGGAACGAACTTCTCACTGCGCGACGTTCTACCGCTTTTTGGGAACAGATTAGTGACGCTGAGAAGGAAATGGGCGATCGCTTAACGCAGGACAACATTCGACTGCAACAAAACTATCTGCGGCTAATGCAAGAGCAATAAGCAGTGAGCATTGTTATCAGCAGTCAGCGATTAACGTCTTGCTAGCCGCTGACTGCTTAAACTCAGGCGATCGACGTGGACACCGCTCGGACCAACAACGTGATGTTTTGTCGCCCAATGACTTGAACGACCTCGCCTACTGTCAGCGTGATGTCTTGCTCACACTCAGCGAGCCACCAGGAGCCTTGGAAGTGTACGCGTCCGCGTCTGCGAGGGGCGATGGACTCAGAGACGACCGCTCTACCCCGATAGCTAAAATCCGTTTCTTTGCAGACGTGGGTTGGAGCGTTGCCTACAGGCGCATCGAACAAAAACGAGCTAACAGCCTTGATTGGATTAAACGTCATCATCGTAGTTTCTCCTGAGGGCTAAGGCTTGCTGTGCGCTGTCACTACTGCCGTTGAGGACTGTAGTGGTTGAATGAAGTGTTTTAGGACTCGGCTTGATCGTCCAAAGCTGCCATGCTTTGTTTGATGCGAATATCTTTGAGATGACGCTTGACCGTGTTGATGGTGATGTATAGCTCGATCGCGACCTGCTGATAGGTGAAGCCAGCGCGGCGCAGTAACCAGACTTCGGTTTGTCGTGGAGACAGATTGTAGAGAAGGGCTTCGGCAAGTGCCCGATTTTGCGACGACTGCCAGCGATCCTCCAGTAGCACTGCCAGGTAAGGGCGCTGCGGATCGTCCAAGGTCAGCCATCTGACCCGGATGCGATAGAGGCTCGATCGGCTATGGGCAATCTCCGACTCAATGACAACAGGTTGGTCTGCGTAGATATCGCGGCTTTCCATGAGTGCCTTGCAGGTTTGCCAGATAGCTTCGGGAACTGTGTGGATAACAGCTTTGCCCTGGCTGAGCTGTTGACAAATGCGGTAAGCGTAGTAGTTGTGATAGATCCATTCGCCGCGCTCTGAAAGAATCAAAATGCCGTCAGTAATCCCTTCAAGGACACCTTGCAGTAGGAAAGCATGGTCTTGCGCGCTTTGTTGAGGTTGCAGTTGATTCAGCATGGTTCTCGGGGGGCTAGAGAATGAGCAAACGCTTATGCAAGCTGATGAATGGGAGTAGATTTTCTTCAGGTGCTAAGGCATTCAAGTCCACTGTGTTTAGAAGCATCGGCAAAACGTCGCGCCAAAATTCCTTTGATGACAAGTCGTTTTTCCAGATGAGGTGAAGTTCAAGTGAATTAACTCAGATCGTATGAAAATGCGCGCAGTATTGCACCAGTCCTCTCTGCAAAGTTAATTTCCGAGAGTAACCAGTGAACCTTGCAGCTTTGTGCAATGAGATTCATGTCTAGCGCTTGCCTTTCTTTGTAGTTTTC
>JACMKO010000573.1 GCA_014380065.1 Leptolyngbya sp. ES-bin-22
TAATGCGAGTGCCATCGGCTGCTGCCTGAGCGTGGTAGCGATCGATCAGCGTTCTAATCCAGGGCGTTTCTCCGGTGATGTCTACGTAATGGGTTTTGAAACGAACGCAGGCATCAACAAGAGCATTGCCATACAGGGCAAAGGGTCCGGCAGTGGTGAGGAGCACTTGTGTTTGAGAGACGATCGCGTCGATCGCCTGCTGATCCTGACTGTCGGCAACCAACACATCCACGGTTACACCAACCTCATCCCTAACGGCTTCTAGCTTTTGACGGTTTCGCCCCGCGAGCGCCCATCGCACCTGTGCATGGGAAGTATGGGTAGCAAAATACTGCACGGTCTGTTTACCGACAAAACCGCTAGCACCGTAGAGGACAATATCATAGGCACGGTCAGACATGTTAAAAGCACTCTTGGCAATGGGTTACACTGGCAACTTTACCCTTTCCAGGGTAGAAGAAGTGGTTCGGTCGCAGGCGACACTTTCAGCTAGCCTATGAGTGGTTTCTGGAGATAACCTCTTGAATCAAGCGATAAGAGTTCACATGGCAACTTAATTTAATTACAGGTGCAAATCGGGGCATTGGTTATGAGTATTGCCGTTATACATTCGAGACGCTTGTAGAAGCTGCCTGTCAGCAGTGTTTGATCGCAGCATCTTCTCAAGATGCTGCCGCTATCTAATTGCACTAAGAATTGATCGACCGTACCTATCCACTAATACCAGCGCAAGAGGCGTTGAATCAGTGTCAAGTAGGGGATCTAGAGGCTTTTGAACAAACTTTTTTGCGACTGCAACAGCAAGCAGCAGTTGAGATCGTGCAGCCACTCCATCTTGATAGCAAGGACGGGCATACACTTCTCTCAAAAAACGATACTGATAAGATTCTCAACGAACAAATCTTTTCCAGCCCCCAGCAATTCTAGACTATTTGCGAGAAACGACCTCGTCAGCTTCAGATTGGAGACGGATGGTAACTTCACCGCTGTAGAACTCACCCCTTTGCTCTAGATCAAATTCACCGAGCAGTAATCCTAGTCATATTTCGACCCACGGCATTTCTAGCTCACAAATCAGATCGGTCATGCGGACTAACTGGCTGGATGAATTTGTTCGCATCCAGTGAACGATCGTCGCTGACCACCGTGTTGGATCTTCCTCCCCTGCCAACTTCCAAATCATTTGATCGTGCTCTTCTGCCTCAATTTGTTCCACCATTTGCAAAAGCACTGCTGGTTCTACAACCGCTGCAACAGAATCCGTCGGGTTAAGTCTCTGACTCTCGCGGTTCCGATTTGACGTTGGCTGCTCGACCAGTGCATCCAGATCCACAGACATCGATTGGCGAACCCAAGCTTCCAGTGCCTCAAGATCCAAAGTGGGCAATGCTTCCTCTGAAAGTGCGTCGGCATCTTCCCAAATTCCCATCAGCAAATTGAACCGCAGTAAATAAATCTCTACCATCTGTTCGACTGCCCGACCCGCTACCCCAAGCTGCTGATCTTCAGGTAATTGCGCGATCGCCCAATCCAGCAACTCACACAATCGTTTTAGATTTGTAGCTTGAGGCATTGCCGCTCCATCCCTAAGCTCCTGCCAAAGGTTAGCTTCCGTCTGCTGCATTGCCATCGCTACCTCGCAGCACTACTGGACAGAGACTGAAACGGATTTGCGACAGGGCAATCTTGAATATGACGATGCACTTTGGTTGCAAATCGTTGAAACCGCCTACCTTGGTTGTACGACTGGGCAAATCGTTGAGAAAATTCTTCCAGAATCAATGGTGGCAGTAATGCAACCTCATCACCCCGCTTGCCATAGCAAAGCTCAGGAATCATTTGCTCTTTGAATTCTGAACCCACCCACAATTCGGCACCGATCGCATGAACGGGAGTCTCACCAGATTTGAAGCGATGGGGCTGCTCACTATAAATGACTAGAATGACGCTGGCAGTAGGATGAGTTGAAAGGGAAAAGCTTTCACCAGCCTGGGCAGAACGGCTTGATCGATATTGGACGCGACGCGAGGTGTTGCGATCGCCCCGCTTGAGATAGTGCGACCGACGCTTATGACAGCGTTGCCGCTCATCTGTCCAGCAGAGGCGTTGCCGCGCCTCTGCAATGGGGAGGCGGGCGCACTCTATACATTTGCGGTTCACAGGTCTTGCCATTGCTTGCTGGCTTCTATCAGAACGGGGTGTCCCTACAGTCTAGGCAAATAGGACGTTTGAGGCGACCGAGGGGCGATCGTATTCTGACTTACTCCTCCACAAGGTAAACTACGGCTAATTTAGTCAGAGTTTAACTAGATAAGGATAATGGCTAATTATCTTTAGCTTACGGGTCTGAGCAATTGCACTAATATCAGGGAAAGCCTTGTCTAAAAACATTGGAGCCGCAGCATGACCGCCCCAAGACTGAGCTTCTTTGAGCCTCGCCGCTCGATTCCGGATTTGCCTAATCCAAAACGTCAGAAGCTATGCCTGCCCACTTTCAAAGAACCTCTATCTAACGACTTGCGATGGATGCGAGTCGAGCAATGGCTGGCTGCCAAATCTTTGGCGCAGAACACCAAGCGTTCCTACAGGAAAGAATTGAAGCGGTTTTGGCACTGGACAGATAAGCTTTGGAATCAGATAACGACTTGGGATGTCACTTGCTATAAAGATCACCTGGAAACAGCAATAATTCAGGACTCAGAAACAAACACATCGAAGCGGCAGCTTTCATCCAACTCTGTGGCACTGGCAGTGCGATCGCTCAAAAGCTTTTTTCGTTGGATGCAGCAAGCACACTACATCACCGATAACCCAACACTAGCCGTGAGCGCGCCTAATGAAGCAGAACCAGAATCTAAGGAACTGACTGATCTTCAAGTTAAGGCACTCTATGCTGCTTTGGAGCGACGGAGCCATTCACGTCACCGGGATACCGCGCTGCTAGCTAGCCTCAGCCATGGTTTGCGAGCGGAAGAAGCCAGTCGTCTGAATATTGAGGATTATGACGGCGATCGACTCCATATCCGGGAGGCAAAACAGGGATCAACTGGACGAGTGCCGCTCGACAAAGCCGCTTGTGCTGCACTGAATGCTTATCTGGAGTGGCGCAAAGGGCAGGGCGAATCGTTGACCGCA
>JACMKO010000574.1 GCA_014380065.1 Leptolyngbya sp. ES-bin-22
AGGCGTTGGTTCACTGCCCGCTAATGAACGAGAAAAACCCTTGGATTAAGCAAGAATTCGTTTGTGGTCAGGGAGGTTTTACGCACAGTACAGTGCGTGCTGGCAAGGATATGCCATCCAACGGACGACGAATCAACTTTTCCTGATCGCGTCCGTACGTACGACATGAACTTTTTACCCGTCGACGATCGCCTCGACAAATGCATCGGCTATAGTCGGTTCAGCGCCGCTGTAACCTTTGGAACGCGGATTTAATAAGGTTGTAATGCTTTCTGTCGGGACGTTCTATGCAACGTCCCGACAGAAGGGAAATGGTTCAGATTAATTGATCCACGATCCTTAGGCGAGTCATTGGCTTTGTCGGCAAGCTGGACAGAACCCAATTAAATCAGGCTAAATAATTACGGAGCAAGTTCCAAACTAAAGGCTCCCAGCCGTCTGCCCTAAATCACCGTTCCATTTTGGATCACCGAATTTTTCAGCACGACCACAATACCGCTACGAATGTAAAAGCCTTGACTTTCGCGCTCAGCTTCTTCGACTCGGTCTTTGTTGATAATCTGCACATTACAGCCAATGCGGGCATTTTTATCAATAATGGCGCGGCGGACAACGGTATCAGCACCAATGCCTAATGGAATTTGGTCACTGGCACAATCTTCTTTGGTCTGACGTTCAGCGAACGGCTGATAGTAATCGGCTCCCATAATGAGAGTGTCTTCGATCGTGCAGCCTGATTCGACGCGCGATCGTACTCCCAACACCGAATGGGTGACAGAGCAGTTTTTCAGAATGCAACCTTCACTAATAATCGATTCCCGTATGTGGCAATCGAGCAACTTACTGGGTGGCAAATAGCGCTGACGGGTGTAGATCGGTGCATCTTCGTCATAGAAGCTAAACGGCGGATGCGGTTGCTGCGTGAGCGCTAAATTTGCGTCGTAAAACGCTTCGATCGTCCCAATATCTTCCCAATAGTCGTTAAACAGATATGCCTGGAGGTTGTAGTCCTTAGCTGAAATTGGAATGATTTCCTTGCCAAAATCTGTCTGATCCGGAAAATCGCGTAAGAGCTTAACCAATGCCTCACGCTTAAAGACGTAAATCCCCATTGATGCAATGTAAGGACTCTTTTTTGCTTCTTCGGGGGTTAAGCCTAAAATTGTGGTGTCAACAGCCATCGCAGACAACGCGTCCCCTTTAGGCTTCTCGCTAAAATCGACAATGCGACCTGCTTGGTCAATTTTCATCAAGCCGAAATCAGAGGCACGGCGGTGATCCATCGGCACGACCGAAATGGTGACATCAGCTCCGGTTTCACGATGGCGGCGGACAAAGTCGCCATAATCCATCCGGTAGAGATGATCACCCGACAAAATCAAGTATTCGTCAGCGTTCCATTCTTGAAAAAGCCAAAGATATTGGCGTACCGCATCAGCAGTGCCTTGAAACCAGTTTGGATTTTCGGGCGTTTGCTGGGCAGCCAGCACCTCAACAAAGCCTTCGGTGAAGCCTGTTGTAAAGTTATAAGCGCGAGAAATATGACGGTTTAGCGAAGCAGAGTTGTACTGAGTCAGTACATAAATCTTAAAAATGTCTGAATTAATACAGTTGCTTACTGGGATATCAATGAGACGATATTTACCCGCGATCGGCACAGCAGGCTTTGCACGCAGCTTGGTTAGCGGATAAAGGCGAGTGCCAGCACCGCCCCCTAAAATAATAGCTAAAACTTTTTTCACAACAAACCTCTTAGCTCTCACTCTGCTCCCACGTCTAGTGTGAGCTTGTATGGTTAAGTTTGCAAGGGCTGAAAGCAAGAACCAGTGAAATAGTGAATTTGTTTGGTGGCAGCGGGGTTGCAGCGATCGCGATGGTGTGTCCTGGCTTACATTTTCCTTCAAGGTTGTCTTCAAAGGAATGGCGTGCGATCGCTCATAGGTCTATAGGTGGCTATGCCAAACAGGCGTTGCTCACACAGGCTTCACTCAAAGCAGGGTAGAAGTTTTGTCAGGATGGGCACACTTAAAAGGAAGCCCCGTAACATAGCAGATCACTTTGGCTCGGACAACGTTAGCACTTTGAGGGATGGGCTCGTGCAGGCGACGAAACAGCAGCAAATTTTGGGTTACTTCATTGAGGAAGCTAAAGAGCACCTCGATACGATCGAGCAGGGCTTGTTAGATTTACAAGCCACAATGGCAGATACAGAACGACTGAACGAGCTGTTTCGCGCTGCTCACTCAGTGAAGGGAGGAGCCGCCATGCTAGGCTTCAGCAGCATTCATAAGGTGGGGCATCACCTGGAAGACTGCTTCAAGCTTCTGACTGATCATCCCGTCAAGATCGATCAGCAACTAGAGAACCTGTTCTTGCAAGGGTTTGACATTCTGAAAGAGCTGGTCGAAGAGCTACAGTCGCCCTACGGGCTGCGAGAAGAAGATGCTGCTCAAACGGTTCAAGCAGCAGAGCCAATTTTTATCGAGCTACAAAATTATCTCAACCGCTTACTGCAAGACAAACGTGTAGAGGTGAGTCAGCCCGCCATGAGCGTTGTGCAGCCCGTTCCTGCCAACCCAGAATTGGCGCATCGGTTCAACGGTGCCCTCAAGATGATGCTGCAACTCTTTAAACAAGGAGACACGCCAGCCAGTCGCCAGCAACTAGCCACCCTATGCAGCCGCATGGTGCAACTACACAGCGCACCAGAGTGGCGCACACTGTTACAAGCGGTACATACCACCGTTTCTAATCCTCGCAACACCTACGGCACTCTAGCGCCACTGGTGATCAAGGAGCTTAAGTTGGCAGGCGATCGGTTGCTTGTTGGCAAAGCCAGTGAGATTATGCCCAGCAACTCACTACGGCAGCTTCTTCCGGCTGTAAAACCTGTTGCTTCGCCTCAAGCGGCTGCACCACAACCGATTCTCGACGTGACGTATCACGCTGGAAGAGACGCGATCGCACCTAAAGCCAATCAGATTACCATTCCTGCCGAGCCGAGAGGTGCTGCTAGAGCGCTTTTAGAGGCTTTCAATCGGTCACAACTGATTGAGCTGGCAGAATTTTTAATGAAAGCAATCCAGTAAGGGTGCTGAAGTGTAAGCTTTGCCGTTTTTTGGCACCTTCGCTTCTGCTTCGGGCAACGCTCGGAACGTTTAAAATCGTGGATTAATTAACCTGAAACACCTCTCTTCTGTAGGGACGTTACATGTAACGTCCCTACAGAAAGCATTGCACCTTATTAAATCCACGAGCCTTAGTGTTTCAGAGACGACTATTGATTAGCGGGTACTGCCGACTTCGCCTCCTGCGCTTTCGCGGCTTCGATGTTGGTGTGGTCTTCCAGATAATCGAGCAGTTTCAGGAAATCGACGCGGGGGAGCGATCGACCGCCAATCTCCCGGAATGCCAACTGCGGTTTGTCATTTTCAACAATGTGGTAGCCCCAGTACAAAAGTTGCTTGCTGAAACGAATGGCAACGGTTTCAGGATCAATGTAGTGGCATTTAGGATCATCTGCCATCAGGGTTTCAAACTCGGTCTTCAAGATCCGATTCAGCACGTCGTTACGTCTCGCTTCATCACTGTGGTAGTTGTTGACAATCACAAAAAGTTCGGCATTAGTGTTCACTCGGCGAATGGCTGCGAAGGTGCGTCGAATCACATCAGCGTTCTTGTTAATGCCTAATGGATTAAGCGTTGTTGGAATGAGGCAGTAGTCGAACTTTTCGATAAACATTTCGGGGTTCGCGTCATAATCCGGGCTGCAATCGCAAATCACGACACGAGTGTCAGGGTAGTCGTCCTCACGCCAGTCCGTGTGGTTAAGGACGGTAATCGTTGCTCCTAACCCGCCTCTGCGCCCCGGAATGGACACGCCATCGCCCAGGAGTTTTCGCAGGTTGCTTTGACGATCGAGGTCAATCAGCACAACATCATAGCCATTCAGCGCGAAAGCTCCCGCGAGATGGGCGCTAATCGTCGTTTTGCCCACACCACCCTTGCAGGTAAAGACTCCGATATAGGTAAGCTGCGCTTTGGTCGGCTGGAATGGAATGTCACCATCCTCCCAAAAAATCGCATTATCCTTAAAGCTACCCAGCGCGACATCGACGACCTCTTCCGTCCGCATGTAGGTGAATACAGATGGCGTAAAACCCGATGCCGAAATGATAAAGCCCCGCGTAAATTTGACCGCTGCAGGGCGCTCTAGAAAATCAATAAATTTCTCCAGTTGTCCCGCATGGACTTTCGCCCGTTGCTGCCTCACCTGCACGGCAACGCATTCACTGTCTCTTATCAGTTCAATGTCATAGCCGATCGTGTTAGGCGGGGCAGGAGTTACTGTCCAGCCGTCTTGCTCAAAGCACTGTAGGACAGCCTTTTTGAAATCGGAGTCGTTCTCAAACTGTGGCATGGGGTTGCACCGATCGCACGTCCGGTGGGAATAGTCGCTACTAGAGATTAGCCCAAACCAGCCAAGCAGCAAAGCGCGATCGTCAGCGCCTGCTAGCAAAATCTGTCTGCGCGATCGGTGAATCATCGCCTCACTCCGCTGACTTAGCTTTCGGTCAACGCGCTAGCCGCAGATACCGTTCCTGTTGGGCGAACGCTGCCTTGCTCAATCCATAGAGTGAACAATAAACGGTGTGAGGCGATCAATCTAAAGAACCGCAGTTCAAACAGCCACCGCTTCACTCATTTCTGCGAGGAGCTTTTTCAGGTTTTGAGGCTGCATAAACTCAACATATTTTGCAGCCATTGAAGGGGGTAGGAACTCTAGCAGCAGTTTGTTCTCGACCCACACTTCGATCACATCAAAGTAGCCCTCGCGATCGCAACGAACCACACGCCAGCCTTCCCGTGTAGCGATGCGCTCAATCTCCTCCTGGCTGATCGGCACAGAAATAGCAGCGTGGGTCGCACTAAACGGCGAGGCAAAGGCATTGCTAGAAAATATAGCCTGCTCGGCACCGAAACCTGGCATCAGTTCCGTTTCGGCAGGATAGACCTCAATCATCGTGCCGTAGTCATCCATAGCGATCGCCATGAAGCTTCCAGGATGGGGCGGAAAGGGGGCAAATTCGCCGTTAAAAAGCTCTGCCAGAGCTTGAGCAACACGACCAGGGTTTTCAGCAGCGATAGAAAAGTGATGCAGCATTATAGAATCTCCTTACAGGATGAAATGGCTAAGTAGCTACTGGTCAAAGAAATGGTTAAGTAGGCTACCTTTTATTCCTCTAGCTGAAGCGACTGCATTACGCAAAATCTAGCCGCAGCAGAGCCAAATTCACCCGATCGTCTGACCCCTGCGTCACCCAAGTGGATCATCAGCTTGGGTAGCAGTAACACTGTCTGAAGGCTCTGACACACTGCAAGCTCAAGCCAACGAGAAAAGAGGCTGCGACTGAGGTCTTGCGCTCGCTCTGGCTGAGATCCAGCTTAAAACTATAACTGGCGGAGTTAGCACGGTAGAATACAGTAGAACAATTGTCCTGAATCAAGCTTGTCGCTTTAAGTGAGAGCTGCTTTGAGAAAGTCGTCTGCCCAAGCTAGCCTCGCTGAGCCATCGCCACGCTACCGCCCTACGACGGTAAGAACTGTGCGATCGCCCATGCCGCCAGTCCAACAGCAACGCAGGCGATCGCGAGAATCTGAGCTACTCCTGCTTGTTCATGCAGGATGGGTTGGCATGGCGCTCCTAATCGTTGTCTGCATGCCCGCATGGAAAGCTGATTTTGACAAACGGGCGCAGCAGACTACTAGCAAGAGTGCGGTCACGCTCAAGCAGCCCCTTGTGAACGATGGGCACAGCGATTCCTTTGGCACACAGATTTTTACAGGTGGTTCAGACTCGCTGGTGGCGCGCACGGTCGGTCATGCCGAAGGGACACGTACACAAGACGGCA
>JACMKO010000054.1 GCA_014380065.1 Leptolyngbya sp. ES-bin-22
CAATTTTGGTTCAATTTCATGTAGACGGTTTGTCAGTAGACAAACATCGCGTCGCTAACGGTCGACAGCTCAACTATACGTAAATTGCAGAGTTAGACCGCTAGATCTCGGTTGAGACGGTTCTAAAAAATTATTTGTGGGTACATCTGACTATTCTCTAATCTTTTGCTGACTTTGCCCGGATGACAAAGCAGATTCGTGAAGGCCAGAGTAAATTCAGTTTCAGGTGTTATGCCGAATCTTTCTGCCTATCCACCCTCTGTGGGATCATAGACAGAATCATTCTGTCTGTTAATAGTTGCACCTCAATTCTTCGACTGGAAGAGATAGGAATAATGGCAGGTGGGCAAAATTCTAACGGTGGCGTTAAGTGGACAGCAATGAGTACGATCATAGCTGCGTTAGTTGCTGCCATTGCTGCGATAACCGTTGGTTATTGGCAGTACTCTAAAAAAGTGAGGGCATAAGGGAGTTTCGAGGACGTGCATAGATGCGAAAACTGGAAAAGTACTGCGACAAGCCAAGATTGTCTTAGAATCCCAAGGTTCTCCGCCCATTATCTACTCTGATTCAGAAGGATTTTTCTCGTTTCCGCTTGAAAAAGCCAACACTCAAGTTCGTATTTGGGTAGAAGCAAATGGCTACGAAAAGTACGACAGATTTATCAATCCGGCTTCTGGTTCAGGCGTAGAAGAGATTCAAATCCAACCGACACAAAGTTCCTCTCAACCAGCATTTGTAACTACCCCAGAGGCTTCTATCCCTTCTTCTCTTTCTCCACCTTTTTCTTCGGCTACCCCCGTGAGCCAGCCCCCCTTAAAGAGCAACCCAGCTAATGCAACATCTAGAACTGGAGTGGCTATCGTTTTCGATCCTCCATCGAATGTAAGAGAATCTCCAGACAGACGTATCTTATGTTCAATGAGGGAGAAAACTACAATTAATGTTGATGGCTCTACAAGGCTCCTGGTATTACACGAATGTGTGTGGCAATATGGGGGGTAATTGATCCTAGCCAAATAATATTCAAGCCGAACTGAAGGTTGACCCTCCTGCTATAAGAAACCCATGAAGCAATTTAAGATTGTTATTGAAAAGCATTCAGATGGATATGTTGCCTACCCAGTTGGTGTTGTGGGAGCGGTTGTTGGTCAAGGCGATACCTACGAAGAAGCCTTAGCCGATGTGAAGTCAGCTATTGCCTGTTATATCGAAGTCTTCGGTAAGGAAATTCTTGACGATATACCTTCCGAAGTTTTTATCGCTGAAGCAGGGATTGCTGTCTAATGGCGAAATTCCCGGTAGATGCCCGCAGCGTCGAGTCATTGCAGCGTTTGAGCTACTGGGTTTTGTAATGGTTCGTGAACGTGAGCATATAGTTATGAAAAGAGAGAACGAAGATGGTACGGAAACACCGTTAGTCATGCCGAACCACTCCAAAATCAAAAGCAGCACTCTGAGAGCAATCTGCACACAGGTTGGTGTTTCCAGAGAAGAATTCTTAAACGCCTACAATTAGATCTGACTCGTCGCAACACGGTCTAACAAGTCGCCGCACGGAACGCTGCAAGCTGGTCAGTTGAGTTAAAAGGGTTATCTGCGCGTCCGCTCAACAAGAACTTTAATCCGCCTAGCGCCACTGCCACAGCAAAAAACTAGGAGAGGTAAACGTGTAACCTCCCCTAGCCCATGATTCACAAAGCTTCAAACGATATGATGTGGTGGGTTAAATGCTAGATCGCACTACGACCGGCAACACGGTTCCAGATGAACGAAAAGACGATCGCGCCAATAACCGCTACTACAATGCCACCCAAGCTCAAGCCAGCCGTGGTAAGGGCAAGCGTACCAGTAGTGATCAATGTGTAAAGGCTACCACCGACAAAAGCACCCACAATACCTAGCAGCATTGTGCCTAGAAGACCGCCACCTCTTGCAGCGGGGTCAATCGCTTTTGCGATCGCGCCAGCAATCAAACCTAAAACGATCCATGCCAAGATATTCATGATCCAAAGCCTCTTACTAAACTAAACCGTTAATCTGTAAACAGCTTAGCAAGGTGCGCTGCTACACCTTTCCTCCATCAGGCTGATTCCCGTCTGTGCCTTTAGCTAGAAAGGCAACCCTTGAGTGCGAATGTCTTCAAACGGCATTAGTCACCGCAGCTAATCGTTGACAAGCATAGTTTGTTCCTGCTTGATGGTGGGCTAAAAGCTTTTGCTCATTAATGATTTGGGATTTTGATAGTACAAACGTCTTACTTGAGCGTTAAGCTAGTAAGGCGAGGACGTATACTAAAATTTGCTTGCTCTCAATAAAAGGCTCCAGCAGGAATCACTCTTATGACAACCCCTAAAAACGGGACTAAAGCCGTTGAAGCGACAACGCCAGCAACAGTAAGCATGGCACCAGCCGAGCGACCTGTAGACGACGAGCCAACGCGCAGTACAGAATTAACAGAATTAGCTGCGGTTCCAGCATTGAAGCCAACTCAGACGGCTGAGGAGGAAATCACGCAGGCGATCCAAGTGCTGTCTAATCTTGCGACCTTAAAACTGAAAACTCAGGAATCCAAAGACCAATCTGTTGAAGTCCTGAGGAAAATTGAGTCGCTGTTTAAGCTTGAAGAGCCAATTTCGCCCCAAGACCTTGAGGAACTCAAAACTGGCTTCAAAACACTCAACAAATTTGCTCTGGCGGTGAATCAATACTACGAAACCAAAACCAAGGCAGAAGCAGCTAAGCAGGTGCTTGATGCCATTTTAGGCAGCTTCAGGTCAAACTCAAATTAAAGCGATCTGGGTGCGGTCGTGCGGCTACAGGGTGGTCTGTGACGCACGCGTCGCCTACCTTAGCGCCAACAACGATTAATTTTTGACAAATGCCTTTACTGGCAGCACTGTTTGAAAACCCAAGGGGGTGCGCTGGTGTTAATAGGCATTCAGCGTCAGAATACGTTTAGCGATCGTGCTGCCTGAGCTAACGCTGGCACGGTTACTGCTGCCCAGCGACCTTCACCACGCCGTCCGGTTAGTAAAATCAGGTGCAAGCTATAAGTATGGGGATAGCCTTCGGTTTCTAGCCAGAGGCGATCGCTTTCTGCTTCGCAGGCGATCGTCTCCTCATCCATTAACTCGCTGCTCATTTGAACCATTGTCTCTACTAACTGGCTCAGCAGGCGACAGAAGTCGTGTAGCTCGACCTCTGTTAACTCCAGTGACCACTCATCCGTGCCTACTAGCCCTTTGAACGGGGCTGCATCTGCATCCCAGCCAAGTCGCCATCCAGCACCACTTTTGACAATGCGAGCCATAATTAGTGTTCTGTCAAGAATTTTTTGACGGGTTGAAAACCCTCAAAAAAAACACCTTAAAATTTCCCCAGCTTTGGTTTACCCGTCAAATTTTAATTGACGGACTACTAGGGCTTGAGTAGTTGCGCGCCCCCCGATCCACGGGGAGTAGCCTTTGGTTGTGGCACCTCATTAGGAGACGGTTGCGGTGACGATGCCGGAGGCATTTGGGATGAGCTAGCCGCTTGAGGCGCGAAAGCATCTGTTAATGCCTGCACAAGCGCCTCGCGTTGCGATCGAGTGAGCCGATTAATCGCCGCCCGATCGCCCTCAGCAGGATTCGTCCGCAGGGTTGCACGGCTAGGGTAGCTTGTTTCGTCGAAGGCACCATTAAGACCCAAGCCCAAATAATCGGCTAACGTCAGCTTCCAGTCGAAGCGGTAAAGCGGCGATCGACCGGCCACGTAAAGGTGGTAGCGCACCAGGCGACCGACCAGCGTATTCTCTAATTCAACGTTGCCTTTTTCTTTGCTGAGGTACTGATTCTCTTTGGGAAACCCAGGCAAGCGCTCATAAACAAGCCGCCAAGCTTCTTCTGGGCGTGCTCGTTGAGCCAACGCAGGCGATCGCTCTAGCACAACAGGCAGAAAGACGGTCAGGGTCGTGACGAGGAGCAAGCCACTCATAAAAGAAGCCAGAGTCATGCTGACGCGTCGAAGCACCGTCCGTTTTTTTGACATTGCGATCGCTCAATGGGTTGCCAGATTATGTAGAAATAAGCCGTTAGCGGTTAGCTATCAGCATGCTGAGACTTCAGGCAAGGCTAAACGCTGACTGGCTTCGACTCTGTAGGTTACTGCTTGCTCACAGTGATGAAGCAATGCCCGTAACCGTTACTCACCGATAATTTCGGGTTGAGTCAGTTCGTCTGACATTTCAATGATTGCCCGCATGACTGGCTTCATCATGGGATCATCTACGCTGTCAAAGTCTTCAAACCGTCGGCGCTTCGCCCGATTAGCAACCTGAACCGTAATTCGATAACGATTGGAAGCGGCTGAAATCAGCTCATCAGCCCGACGCAGCAACTGAGTGTTCTCGAACGGGGTACGCTTTTGCATGGAATTGCCTATTCAAAGAAAACATTAAGCCTTAGTTTACCAAGAGTCCACGCTAGTTGGTAGACCCTTCCACAAGTAAACAGGCTAATACCAATAGCGACTGGCTGTTCGCGGCTGGCTGTTCGTTGCTGTGACAGTTGTAGCCTAGACCTTCTTCCCACGATCGAACCTTTTGGGCACATGGTCGTATCAGCGTTGAGACGTTAAAAAGTATCCTGGTCATTGAAGCAATACAGAATAGGTTCAGTCGATGACAGTGCTAGTGGTCGCAACAGGAAATCCAGGCAAGCTCAAGGAAATGCAGGCGCATTTGGCAGGGTTAGATTGGGCTTTGGCGCTCAAACCCGATGCGTTAGAGATTGAGGAAACGGGCGCTACGTTTGCCGAAAACGCTTACCTCAAAGCCTCGCACGTAGCCAAGGCAACCGGAGCATGGGCGATCGCTGACGACTCAGGGCTAGAGGTCGATGCGCTCGATGGTGCACCGGGCGTTTATTCGGCTCGCTATGGCAACACAGATGCAGACAGGATTGAGCGCCTACTGAACGAGTTAGGCAATGAGCTCAATCGCGAAGCTCGCTTTAGATGTGTCGTTGCGATCGCCCGACCCGATGGCACGATCGCGCTGGAAGCAGAAGGGGTGTGTCCCGGTAGGATTCTCCATAGTCCACGTGGTAACGGCGGCTTTGGCTATGACCCCATCTTTTATGTGCTCGCTCAACGGCTGACCTTTGCTGAGATGTCTGGCGAACAAAAACGTGTGCTTAGCCATCGTGGTAGGGCTTTCCAGGCTTTGCTACCCCAACTAAAAACGTTGTCAGCAGGATGATTTTTCAGCGCTAACTTGCCTGGTGCTGAAGTTGTGACGTAACGTGCCACGGCTTCTGCGTGCAATAGCATTTGGCTGTTGGCACTTAGCTGTCTGTTATGGAAAGCTTACGCTGAACTGAAAACCTGATCTGACGATGGCAACACGCCACGGGTGGTCGTTCAATGCAGAAAGCTAAACATTTGGACGAGGTGCCACCTCAGTAATTATCCGGAGTAGGGGAGCCGTTTCCAGTAGAAGACTAAAGCGACTGATGATCTAGGCTCTACCGCATGCTCACGCTACAAAAGCGGGTCTAAACTTTACAAGAACTTTACAAATGCTTCGATATGTAAAGTTCCCGAAAAGATTGAGTCAGTATATCAGCGGCGACGATCGCGGTGCACGAAGTAGGAACTATAGTTTGGCAATATATCCTACGTGTTTGTACCGATCCTTAAACCTTATAGGTGAAACAGCTATGCAATCTACGTTCCCTACCAAAACGGTGAATCCTTTGCTGCTGGCACATCCAAGTCTTCAAGTTCCGCATCGATCGGTTAACTCTATATTTAAGCGTCTACTAGACATCGTGGGTGGTCTAGTTGGTCTATTGATTTTGGCGATTCTCTTTATGCCCTTGGCGCTCGCGATCAAGCTCGATAGCCGCGGTCCCATCTTTTACGCTCAAGAGCGTTACGGGTTGCTGGGAAAACCGTTTCGGATCTACAAGTTCCGCTCAATGGTGCAGAATGCAGATGAACTGAAGTCACAGGTAAAAAATGAAGCCAGCGGACTCATCTTCAAGAACCAGGATGACCCTCGCGTGACCAGGATTGGACGTTTTTTGCGCCGCAGCAGTTTGGATGAGTTTCCTCAATTTTGGAACGTGTTGATGGGCGAAATGAGTCTAGTCGGCACGCGACCACCGACGGCTGATGAAGTGTCTCGCTATGACCATCACCACTGGCAACGATTAAACGTTAAGCCTGGTATGACTGGAGAGTGGCAGGTAAACGGTCGATCGACCGTCAAAGACTTTGAGGAGATTGTGAAACTCGATCTACGTTATCAAGAGCAGTGGCACCCCTTTTATGATTTGGCTCTGATTGCTCGTACGATTTATGTCATTGTTGCCAAGGTTGGTGCCTTCTAAGCATGGTGATTCATCTAGGAAAATTTGGCAAAGAGGGCGCAGCCTACGCCCTCTTTTTGTTTGTGTGGGTGGTCAGCCGATCGCCAGCAGCCACGCGATACAGAGTTATACCAATTTAAAGCATGACGGCTACAGATCCAATCGCTGGGTAGGGGCAAGGCAATGCCTTGCCCCTACAAGATGTGTCGCCTTTTCAATTCAAATTGGTACTACTTACCCAACATCTCTTTGGCGACGACAATAAAGAGTAACCCAAACACAATCAGAGCAAGAATTACCGACACAACAAGAACCTCCTGGACAA
>JACMKO010000575.1 GCA_014380065.1 Leptolyngbya sp. ES-bin-22
GTTTTGAGGGTTGGGTTTTGAGTTTTGAGTTTTGAGTTTTGAGTTTTGGGTTTTGAGTTTTGGGTTTTAAGTTTTGGGTTTTAAGTTTTGGGTTTTGAGTTTTGAGTGTAAAACAAGCATCCCCAAATCCTTCTGCTCCCCTGCCTCCTACTCCCTACTTTCGCGTCAACCGATACACCACCGATCGCCACGCGAACTTGGGTAACGCCAGCATCCGTCGCCAGCGCCAGGGTTCTTGATACAGGCGATAAACCCATTCCAGATGATTATCCCGCAGCCAGCCAGGGGCACGAGTTTTAACGCCTGCCCAAATGTCAAAGCTGCCGCCAACCCCAATCCAGATCGCGTTCGGGCAAAGGTGACGGTGTTTCGCAATCCAAAACTCCTGACGGGGAACGCCCAAACCCACCAGAATCAACTGAGGCTGTGTGTCTTTCAGCGTTTGCAGAAACGCTGGCTCGTCTTCGGGAGAGAGATAGCCATGCTGGGCGATCGCGATCGCCAACCCTGGTGCTCGTTCCTGCCAGATGGTCTTCGCTTTTTGAATGACATCAGGCTGACCACCCAAAAACGCGACAGTACCGAGAGATGGCAAGCGCCCGAATTCGCGCAATAGCGATTCTGCTAACTCAATCCCCGGACAGCGCTGCGTCGATCGACCATACAGCTTCAGATACAGCACAATGCCTGCACCATCAGGAATCACCAGCTCTGCGTATCGAATAATCGCAGCCAATGGTAAGTTATGTTCTGCCGCCATCGCCATCTCAGCATTCAGCGTCACTACATGACAACCCTGCTGCTGTTGGGCACGCGAAACGAGCCAGCCCGTATAGTCATCCAGCAGATGAACAGGCAAACCCAAGACCGAAAACGGCTCTGGTGCTTCTAATGGAACGAACTTTTGCACAATGCTGCCTCACGCCCTGAAAGTCGGTCTTCAGACACAAATCTTACCCTAGAAGTTGTTTGTGAACGGGAGGAAAGTTTTGAGTAGCGCTTTGCGCCGACAAGCTAGAGAGTTTTGAGTTTGGACAAGCTTCCCCTGCCTCCCCCTGCCCCCTCTGCCTCCTGAGACTTAGCCTTTATCCTTTATCCCTTCCTCTCCCTCGGCACCATACCTAACCGATTCAACAACTGCTCATCATGCGTACTGTCAGGGTTGGGAGTCGTCAGCAATACAGGTCCCGTGAAGATGGAATTTGCGCCCGCCAGCAAACACAGCGTTTGCAGTTCATCGCTCATTTGCAAGCGTCCCGCAGAGAGGCGCACGATCGCCCTTGGGAACAAAATGCGCGTCGTCGCCACTATTCGCACTAGCTCAATGGCATCAACAGGCGCAACGTCTTGTAGCGGCGTTCCGGCAACAGGCACGAGGCAGTTAATGGGAATGGACTCTGGCACTGGATCGAGCGCTGCCAGTGCTGCTAAGAGCGATAGACGATCGTCCACCGATTCGCCCATGCCAAGAATGCCACCACAGCAAACCGAGATGCCTGCTGCACTGACCGCCTGAATTGTTTCCAGTCGGTCTTGATAGGTGCGGGTGGTAATCACCTTTCCATAGTAATCCGGCGAGGTGTCGAGGTTGTGGTTATACGCCGTCAGTCCCGCTTCCTTCAAGCGCTCTGCCTGATGAGGCTTGAGCATTCCCAACGTGCAGCAAACCTCCATCTCCAGCGCAGCGACCTGACGCACCATTTCCAGCACACGATCGAACTGGGCACCGTCTTTCACTTCTCGCCATGCCGCACCCATGCAAAAGCGTGTGGAACCGTGTGCCTTCGCCGCTTTCGCTTCAGCCAGCACCGTCTCAACATCAGCTAACGGCTGTGGCTCTAGCTCCGTTTTGTTGTGTACGCTTTGAGAGCAATAGCCGCAGTCTTCAGGACATAGCCCTGTTTTGATGTTGCAAAGGGTACAAAGCTGCACTGCGTTGGGATTGTGATACTCACGATGGACTCGCTGAGCCTCAAACAACAGATCGGGCAGCGGTTGGTGATAGGTGCGATCGATCCGTTCACGCAATGAGTCTTGGGCAGAGTGCAGTTGAGGCAGCGTTGTCGTCATAAGAAATCCCATACATGTCTGCGGAAACGCCGATGGCAGCATCCCGGCGCGATCGCTTTCGCTAGATTACACCGTCTCTACGCTCTCTGGATCGCTCACGCCTCTTCCCTCACCTCTCACTTACAACTCAAAACTTTCCCCATCTCCTACACTCCGCTCCCTACGACCTTCTTCGGCGTTAACAATTTTGCTGCCAGCACACCACCCAAGAAGCCGAAGAGATGACCTTCCCAAGAAATGCCGATTCGCGTAGGCAACACGCCCCAAATGAGACTGCCGTAGAGTGCGCCGACAAAAAGCGACATCGCGATCGCCGTCATACTACGCTCAAAGTAGCCCCGCGCCAATAGATAGCCCAGGTAGCCAAAGATCACACCACTCGCGCCAATGTGCACACCTGAAGAGCCAAACATCCACGTCCCTAGCCCGCTCACAAACGCGGTGATGAGGCTTACCCACAGAAAATCGCTGGTTTCGCGCAGCATGATGAGCCAGCCCAGGATGATAAACGGGACGGTATTACCAATCAAGTGAGCAAAGTTGCCATGCAGAAAGGGGGCGAACAGAATGCCACGTAGCCCAATGACGTTACGCGGAATGATGCCGTAAATGTCCAGCGTTTCGCGCAACCCAAGCCGAAACACGAACTGATCGAGAATTTCCACTGCCCACATAATCGCCACCAAGCCACCCAAAAGCCAAACTTGGGTTCTAAACTCCTGGGCGATCGCCTTTTTTTCTTGACTAATGCTCATACTGCCTCTACCGTCCATTGCTCTGTTATGGTTTCTGACTGAAACTACACCCGCAGCACGCCACCCTCCCCTATTGTACAAATTCCAGATGGGGATGCCTTGACCCAAAGCTTGCACCTTTCCCGATCGCCTGCCCTCAAATAAATTCAGGGCTAATCTCTTAACCCATTGCAATGGGTTAAGAGCATTGTTGACAAAGCGTTTTAGTCTTCCACCGTGAGGTTTACCAAAAAAGGCAGGTTGTCTTGAATAGTAGCAAGTGCCTCTTTGATGGCTCGCACATCGGCTTCAGTGAGCTTTGCGGAAATGTTTTGGTACGGCATACAGTCGATGCTCCTTCAACGTCATAAGGGTATTTGCTCTAGAAGCAGGGTTTCCTTGAAGGGGAGCGATCGCACAACCGTTTCCCTCACACTAGACAATCAGCCCCTCTACCGTCTCACCGCTTATACTTGGTTGAGAGCCAATGCCGGGAGTGCCCGATGCCTATTCAAAAAGTCGCCGATATGACGGTGAAGACCTTAAAGAACTCATCCGGCAGGTTGTCAAAGAACAGCTACAGAACCAGTTGCCACCCAAAGATACCCGCTCTGTAGCGGAGATTTTGCAGTCGATCGAGCAACACCGCTGGACTCCTCCACCCGGAACGCCCACTGCGAGCCAGATCATTCGTGAAAATCGCGATCGCTGATGGCTACCTATGTTGTGGATACCAGCGTGTTAATTCAGGCATTTATTAATGCTGACTGTAAACTCCCAAAACAATGTACCGATTCGACTGACAGAAGAACGGTGGCAGCATCTTACGAAGCGTCATCCCGAAATGAAGACTCAACAAGCAGAAGTTCTAGCAACGGTTTCAGCACCGGAGATCATTCAAGCAGGGGACTCAGGCGAATTACTAGCAATTCGCTTCTACCCGCAAACCCCGCTAAGTAGCAAATTCCTGGTTGTTGCTTAGCGTGAAATGACGACTGCTGATGGCTTTATCTTGACGGCATACTTTACTAATCGCCCCTCAACTCGGAGAGTGACCTTATGGACGCAATAAGGATTTTACAGAAATCAGAACAGGTCTCCTGGGACTATGACGAGGATGCAGATGTCTTGTATGTCTCGATCGGCGAACCGTCGCCAGCCATTGGGGTTGATGTTGGCGATGGGATGGTGTTGCGCTACGACGAAGCCCACCGTGCACTCGTCGGACTCACGGTGATCGGGCTACGAGCCAAACTGCAACAGGAACTCAATCCCACTCCAGCGTGAGCAACACACCGATCGCCTCATCGCATCACTTCCCCACCACCGCTAAACCTCAGATTTTGCGGTTAGTAAAGGGTTTAGAGAAATAGCCCGATGAAAACAAAAGCGCCACGGATAACCTCCCACAAAAATTAAAATTTACTGACTCATCCAGAATTCGCAGATTCAGTCTGTTATAACTTGGCAAGCTGCGTATAACTAATGACGGCGCGGTAGCACTCAGGACATTCCAGAGGATCACATGGCAGGAGAGAACGTTATACTCACGATCGCGTTTAATGACCCGGAGCTAGACAGTGAAGAGCTAGAAGCACAAGCTCAAAGCCTCCTGACTCAAATGCGCGACCTGGACGAGGTTGAAACGGTCGATCGAGTGCTTGATCCAAACCCACCAGAAGGCAACAAAGCGATCGGCGGAATCCTGGTAGGGCTACTCATGGCTGAAGTGAGCGTTGCTAATTTCAAGAAGCTAGGCGGTTTCTTAGGAAATCGGCTGGGCAACAAACCGATCAAGCTGAAGGTTAAAGCCCCAGATGGGAGAGAAATGGAGCTTGAAGCGAGCAGTCAGCAAGAGTTTGACTATGCTTATGAGAAGGCACAGGCTTTTCTCAAGGGCAATTAATTCACGATGGCAAAGATCGCGCTGCTGATTGGGGTCAGCGAGTATGAACCAGGGTTAGACGGGTTGCCATCAGCGGTCAACGATGTCACCGCCATGCAGCAGGTGTTGACCCACCCAGAGATGGGTGAGTTTGCCGCTGCCGCTGTGACCGTGCTGCAAAATCCCGATCGGCAAACGATGGAAACTGCCATCTACAATCTGTTTGCCAACCGTGCCAAAGAGGACCTGGTGCTGCTCTACTTTTCGGGGCATGGCGTGGTCGATGAAAGCGGCGA
>JACMKO010000576.1 GCA_014380065.1 Leptolyngbya sp. ES-bin-22
ACCAGGCTGAACAATCTGGCAAACCTCTACAAGTCTCAGGGACGCTACGGGGAGGCAGAACCGCTGTACCGCCGAGCCTTGGCAATCGGTGAGCAGCAACTCGGCGCAGACCATCCGGATGTCGCCACCACGCTGAACAATCTGGCAAACCTCTACGAGTCTCAGGGACGCTACGGGGAGGCAGAACCGCTGTACCGCCGAGCCTTGGCAATCTCAGAGCAGCAACTCGGCGCAGACCATCCCGCTGTCGCAACTTACTTGAACAATCTGGCAGGACTCTACCAGTCTCAGGGACGCTATGCGGAGGCAGAACCGCTGTTCCTCCGAGCCTTGGCAATCCTGGTTGAGAAACTGGGAGACGACCATCCCGACACGCAAACGGTACGGCAAAACGTTCGGTACTTCTTGCAGCAGGTGATGGCGGCGGGGCAAACCGCACAACTCTCCGACGATCCAGTGACGCAAGACCTGCTGCGACAGATAAAAGAAGGGAGTGGGGAGTAGGGAGTGGGGAGTGGGATGAAGAGACGGAGCGGTAGGGTGCTAGAGCCAATAGAATGAGTAAACTTAACAACCCAGCATTCATAGGGAGCCAGCATGAAGCGAGTGCAGCAGTTTACAGCCATTATTGAGCGTGAAGGTAATGGCTATGTGTCTTTGTGCCCAGAGCTAGACATTGCAAGCCAGGGGGATTCGATCGAGGAAGCGAAGCAGAACTTAACGGAAGCGCTGCAATTGTTTTTTGAAGTGGCTGACCCGTCAGAAATACAGCATCGCTTGCACACAGAAGTTTTTGTCACTCAATTGGAGGTAGCGATTGGGTAAGCTACGAGTTCTCTCTGGGCAAGCAGTGTGTCAAATCTTGGCAGAGCATGGCTTTGTTGCAGTGCGCCAGCGTGGTAGCCACATCATTATGCAACTCAAAACTGAGGAGACAACCACTACAGTTCCTGTTCAACTCTGCCAGACACCGGGGATCTGAAGTCTGCCTTCTAACAACCAACAACTATCTTCAAGGAACCGATCCATGACACCCGCAACGGCAAAGGATTTTTTAGAAGCAAATCAGGTCAAATTCGTCCTGGCACAGTTCGTCGATATGCACGGCACCGCCAAGACGAAAGCTGTGCCTGCTTCCCATTTTGATGACATTCTCGATCCCGGTGCAGGCTTCGCAGGCTTTGCCGTTTGGGGTTTGGCACAACAGCCCAACAGCCACGACTTTATGGCGGTGGGTGATCCATCAACTTTGAGCCTGATGCCTTGGATGCCGGGCTTTGCCCGTATGGTTTGCGTGGGGCACGTGGATGGACAGCCCTATCCCTACGATGCCCGGTTCGTGCTGATGCAGCAGTTAGAACGACTCAAGCACAAGGGCTGGACATTCTATACCGGGCTGGAACCTGAATTTTCTCTGCTGCAAAAAGATGCTCAGGGTCGCATTTTTCCTGCCGATGCCACCGACACTTTAGAAAAACCCTGCTACGACTATAAGGGTCTTTCTCGCAGTCGCGCCTTTATCGAAAAGCTGGTGGAAAGTTTGCAAATCGCTGGTTTTGATGTGTATCAAATTGATCATGAAGATGCAAATGGTCAGTTTGAAATCAACTACACCTACACGGATTGCTTAACGTCTGCTGATCGCTACATCTTCTTCAAAATGGCAGCCGCCGAGATTGCCAAAACGATGGGACTGATTGCCACCTTCATGCCCAAACCCTTTGCCAATCGATCGGGCAATGGGATGCATATGCATATGTCTCTCTCTGATGGGAACTCCAATCTCTTTGCCGATGACAACGATCCTCGGCACCTCGGACTTTCCAAACTGGCGTACCACTTCCTTGGTGGTTTATTAGCTCATGCGCCTGCGCTGACTGCTATCTGTGCGCCTTCCATCAACTCCTACAAGCGATTGGTCGTGGGTCGATCGCTCAGTGGCGCAACCTGGGCACCTGCCTACATCACCTACGGCGACAACAACCGCTCTAGTCTGGTACGCATTCCGGGTGGACGACTTGAATTCCGCCTTGCCGATGGTTCCTGCAATCCTTACCTGGCAGCAGCAGTGACGATCGCCGCCGGACTGGATGGCATTGAAAATGAACTCGACCCCGGCGCTCCCTACAATATCAATCTCTACGACCTCTCTGAAGCCGACCTCAAGGACAAAGGCATTAAGACTCTACCGCAAAGCTTGAAGGAGGCGATCGATGCCCTCGAAGCCGATACAGTCATCACAAACGCCCTCGGTCCTCTCGCCACCGAATTCATTAGCCTCAAACGCATGGAATGGGTCGAATATATGCGCCACGTCTCAGAATGGGAAGTCCAACGCTATTTGGAGTTCTTCTAGCGGCAGCTTCAAAGACCGCCACTAATAACTAACAACTTCCTCAACTCAAAACTCTTAACTCAAAACTCAAAACTTCTTTCCTATGTGCGGCATCGTCGGCTTACT
>JACMKO010000577.1 GCA_014380065.1 Leptolyngbya sp. ES-bin-22
CCCGCGTCCAACAGGGAGGATTTCTCGATTTCCTCCGCGATACGCACCATCGCCTTGACCGCCTCGATCGGATAGCGTCCGGTTGCGGTCTCAGCGGACAGCATCACCGCATCCGTACCGTCGATGATGGCATTGGCTACGTCAGAAATTTCTGCACGCGTGGGTCGAGGGCTATGCACCATGCTATCCAGCATTTGCGTGGCTGTAATGACAGGGATGCCCATGCGATTGGCGGTGGCAATCAACCGCTTTTGCAGAACAGGGACATCTTCGGCGGGCAGCTCTACGCCTAAATCGCCCCGCGCCACCATGACCCCGTCGCTGATGGAGAGAATCGACTCCATCTCTTGAATCGCTTCGTGTTTCTCAATTTTGACAATGACAGGGACGTTTTTGCCCGCGCTGGAGATAAGCTCTTTGATTTCCAGCACATCCTGCGGGTTGCGCACAAAGCTTAGGGCAACCCAGTCTACACCCTGATCCAGCCCAAACGTCAGGTCTTTCCGGTCTTTGTCGGTAAGTGCTTTGATGGACAGGCAAACGCCAGGGAAGTTCACCCCTTTATTGTTGGAGAGCGCTCCGCCTACGACCGTCACGCAATGGAGTTCTCTCGTTGCCCGATCGACCTTTTCGACAAACATCTCCACCTTGCCATCATCCAGCAAAATGACAGCACCTTCAGGAACCTCGTCTGCTAACGGCTCATAGGTGATAGAGCTGATGGTTTGGGTGCCTGCTAGCAGTTTGCTGGTGAGCGTGAAGCGATCGCCCTTGTTAAGGATGATCGACCCATTTTCAAACCGTCCCAGCCGAATTTTGGGTCCCTGCAAGTCTTGCAAAATCCCCACAGGTTGATTCAATTCAAACGAGGTCTGGCGAATCAGGCGAATGCTGCGCTGGTGATCCTCATGCGTTCCGTGGGAGAAATTGAGGCGTAGCGTGGTTGCTCCTGCCTCAATCAGCTCGCGCAGAACCTCTGGGCTACTGGTCGCTGGACCAATGGTGGCAACAATCTTGGTTCGGCGTTGAATGTTCGGCAGCGGCATGAATCGTTATCTTGAAGGAGTAAGGAGGGTTCCACGGGTAAACTGACACGGGTGGAAGCGGTCAGTCGATCAACTAGCGCCAGTTTGCCGCATTGTACAGCGTCCGTGCAAGTGTGTGGAAGAGAGGAGTGGCTGGTTGTTGGTTTTTAGTCGTTAGGAACAAGAATTTAATCACCTCGGCGTTTTCCGTAGGGGCGCACAGCCGTGCGCCCTTACCTACGAACAATTTGTCGGTTTTATTTAATCCACGATCCTTAGTCGCGAGATCAGCCGTGATCGATGACTACCATTCTTGGAGGGCGATCGCGGCTCCCTGCTTGAGGGCTTCTGGCACATCAGCATGGTTGACCAGACTGGTGAGCCGCTGGTGTGCCGTGGTGGCATCAAGGGCTTTGAGGGCAGCGATCGCGTGCAGGCGTACACTTATCTCTTCATCGGCTAAAAGCTCCATCAGGGCTTCGAGCGCATTTTGTTGCTTCAAGGCACCTAGTCCCGTCGCGATCGCCCGCCGTACAGCAGGATCAGCCGTAAGAGCATGTCCACTGGTAAGCAGTGCAATCAAAAGCTGAGCCGCTTGACGTTGCAAGTCTGGCTCTGTGCAGCGCCCCAAGACGGTGATAATTTCCTGATGGACAGGACGAAGTAGGGTGGTTGGTTCTAAGCAAAGCAGAGTCTGACGCAATAGGTCAAGCGCGATCGCGGTTTCCATCCAGCCCAAAGCACGTACAATGCTAAGCCGCAGTGGCGTTGAAGTCTGCGCTGCATTCAGTGCCTGAAAGAGATTTGCAGCCGCTGCTTGGGTTCTCATCCGCCCCAACGCCATCGCTGTTTTCTGGCATACTTCCAAGTCAACATCTAGCAAGCGATCGGTCAACAGCGCCACCAGATTCATCGCCTCTGCAAGCTCTGAACGCATACCTAGTCCAACAACAGCTTCCTGCCTAACAAGCGCAGCGGGATCAGACAATGCGCGCACCAGCACCGATGGCACACGGGGATCATAAAAGCTGCTGAGCGCTTCAATCGCGATCGCCCGTACTGTTGCTTGGGGATCGTCCACCACAGTCAGCAAGGGATCAATCGTTTCTGCACGACGAATTTGCGCGAGCGAGCGCACCGCAAAGGCGCGAGTGTCACTGTCGATCAAAAGAGCCGTCAAGGCAGCGATGGCTGGAGTGCCCATTTGCGCCAGAGCTTCGGCTGCCATGCTGCTAAGGTCTTCGTTCGCAGTCGTTTGCAGGAGCTTGACCAATGCCATCACACTGTCGGGTTGGCTGTAGCTGCCGAGCATGCGGGTGGCAAACCATTGCGCTTCTGCATCAGCAGCATCGTCTTGCAGCAAGTCAATGAGTGGGGCGATCGCCCGATCGCCGAAGGCAGGGATCAGCTTGGCAACATCCCAACGCTCTTGAAAGTCACCGGCTTCAAGCACCGCGATTGCCAGCTCCAGGGCACGCTTTAAGGTGCTGTCGGAAAGCTCTTTGGCGGTGCGATCGATGAACACCTGCTGTAAACACTGATGGAGCAAACACCAATTGTTTTGCCGTAGCGCATCCTCAGCTTGCTCTAATACGTTTGACATGCACTCAGACTTACAGTTGCCTCATTTTGGCACAATGCTTCTGCTCAGGCGCGGGACGAGAGGCAAAAACTACCCGTCATTCAGCTTTCCACCTCAGCGATTCGCTGAACCGCCATTGCGTGTCGGCAGTCTAAAGGAGTGAGACTTAAGGGATAGCCGTTAAATGAAACGAACGATCGCAACCACAATACTCTTAGGGACGCTCCTCGTCGGTGGCGTAACCGCGTGCTCTCAACCCAACACTTTAGAATCACCGCAAGGAAACACCACGCCTGCCACATCGCAGTCAACTGACACTCAACCTTCAGACCGCACTCAAAAACGTGAGGCGATGCGTAAGCAAATTGAAGCGGTGCTGACACCAAAGCAGTCGCAGCAATTACAAGCCAAACTGCAACAAGGTGCGCGGATGCGTGAGGCAATGGCAAGTCTAAACCTTACCCCTGAGCAAAAAACCAAAATTCAAAACATTATGAAAGCGGCTCGTGCTAAA
>JACMKO010000578.1 GCA_014380065.1 Leptolyngbya sp. ES-bin-22
AAGAAAACACAGTTCTTATAGTTACGGTGATGATCGAACCATTGCTACCCTGATTACCGGCATCTGTAATCACTTGAACCAGCGGTGTGACGCGAATGTTGTTATTGATGGGAAAGTTGTAGAATGCCTCAAAATTCGTCTGAGTTGCATTCCCAACATTACTTTCGACCAGTGGCTGACCCGCCGCAATTCCGGCTAACGCACCAGGCAAGAACAAATCTCGAAGTGTAATTCCTGCCATCCAATATTGGGGGCTAAGGTCTCCGATAGTGCTGTTAAGATAAGTTCCATTGCCGTAACGACCAAACAGCGCAAACTGTTTTGACAGCGCCACCTCAATGTTTGCCCCAAATACATCAAACCGACTTTCTAAAAACTTTCCACCAGAATACTGAAGTCGAAGCGCGATCGCCGTGGAAGGAGAGTACTCCAACTCAACAATTCCCAGATAGGGATCGCCAAACAATCCGCTACTGCCACCACGATTAGCGAACAGCAAAGCAGAGGCTTGAGGACCTTCAATATACCGCTGACCATTTGTGTTGAAGCCGGCAGCGTTGCCCGCTATGTAAACCGCTCGTAGTTTGAAAGAACTTCGCTCTGGATGCCAATCGAGCACTGCGCCTGCTCCAACCGAGCGGGGAAACAGCGGGAAGTTGTTGATCAAAGCTTGAGTTGAAAAGTCGAGAAAGCTGGTGTTCGCATAGCTATTGCGATCGACATAATCCGTGGCAACAATTTGAGGACCCAACGTCACAGTGACATCCCTAATGGGAGTAAAGGTGTAGAACAATCGACCAAGGGCGAACTGAGGGCGACCCGGAACCGAAAAGTCGAGCACACTCCCAAAGTTCGGCTCCAAGAACCCAGCGGCGTTGTCGTTGGCACCCTCGCTCCCAGCAGTCAGGCGCACCTGCAATTGGTCGGTGCCCCGAAAACTGGTGTTGAAGAAGATAGATGCTCGATAGATGACAGTAGCATTGGGATCTTCCTCTGCAACGATCGCACCCGTAGGCGCAAGAATCCGATCGGCACTAAAACTACCGCCAGTCACAGCAGCAATCACTTGTCCAGTTAACTTCGTTGTAGTGGAGAACTGACGGGCTTCTAGTCCTGCTGTCCGCGTTTCCAACGTTCCAACTCGCCCCCGCAGCGTTGCCAATTCCGCCGCAAACTCCTCCTGTAACCGCTGGAACACAGCCAGATCTTCGCGGGAGACCAGGCTTTGAGTATTAGTTGCTAGCAACTCGCTAACGCGCTCTAAGCAAGTATTCAACCCAGCCGCGAACTCGTAGCGAGTAAGGGTTTGACTGCCGCGAAAAGTTTGTTCGCGAAGCGTGCCTGAAAGGCTTTCGGGATAGCCTGCAATGCAGCCATATCGCTCTACCAGGGACTGGAGCGCCAAAAATGCCCAAGCAGTCGGCTGCACATCGGCGAGTTGTGAAACTGAGGTAACTTGAAAGGCATCCATTGATGGAGCTTCTACCTGATCCAGCGGTTCACTTGCCTCCGAAAAGGGTGCAGCCAGCATGATGCTGACTTGCGTCACAGCGCTAAAGATACCAAAGCTGCTGACAATCGACCAACGAATATCTGAAAACAATAAGCTTAACCAGCACCAGAAGTTCATACCGTTACACCACTTGCAAAACAAACTTGCCACGCCGATGCTGGTTTTGCAGCGCATCATGCACCTCTGCGGCTTTTACCAGCGGCAGGGCTTCTACTGTAGGCGGCTGAATCTGTCCTTGGTCGATCAGTTGTCCAATCTGTTGCAGTTGAGCCAGATCTTTCGGTTCAGCAAAGATGGGAACGCCGCGAATTTCTGGATTGGGCGATTCAACGGGTTCTGCTGCTCCTTCCGTTGAAACTAGAATTCCACCCGATTTCAGCACTTGCCAGGAGCGTGTTCGTGTCTCTTTGCCGATCGTATCCAGCACCACATCAACGTTAGAAACTTTGTCTTCAAAGCGTTCTGTTTTGTAGTCGATCGCCTGATCAACTCCCAATTGTTGAATCAATTCAATGTTGCTAGTTGATGCCGTGCCGATCGCAGTTGCCCCTTTCCATTTAGCAAACTGGACTGCAAAGCTGCCAACCCCGCCGGATGCTCCGTGAATCAAAATGCTTTGTCCCCCTTGCAGTTGCGTTAAGTCAAACAAGGCTTGCCAAGCAGTCAAAGCAATACTGGCAATGCCAGCCGCCGTGACGAAATCTAGAGCGGCAGGTTTTGGAGCAACGATCGAGGCTTTAGCAACCACGTATTCTGCGTAAGCTCCCAATTGACCTAAGGCAAGCATGGCAAACACCGCGTCTCCAGGTTTTAGCGTCGTGACATCTTGACCGATCGCTTCAATCACACCTGCCACGTCATAGCCTAAGATCAGCGGCATGGGAAAGGGGAACTTGTCTTGCAAAAAGCCTTGACGAATTTTCCAATCGGCAGGATTTACGCCTGCGGCATGAACTCGAATCAAGACTTCATTGGCTTTAGGTTCTGGTCGCGCTGCATCTTCATAGACCAGGACATCAGGGTTACCATACGTATGAATTTGAACTGCTTTCATTTCATTCGTCATTTTTGTTAGTTGAATAAGTTAATCAAAGCGATTGCTACATTTTATCGGTATTGATTGGCTGATTCTGCCTGATTCGCGAACCAGTAACCTGCTAGCGCGATCGCAATGGTAACTACCGCTGCCATCACGTTCGGATAAATCGAGATACCGCCAACTTGAGGTGCAGTCACGTTGCCCAAAACCGGATCATTGAGAAACCCATAAGAGGTTCCGGGCAGCAGACCAGAGGCGATTAGCCCGATCCAAAATGCAGAGCCAAGAAACGCAGCAAGTCCCATCGAAAAGCGATCGCTTACAGGACGAACTTTTAGAATGGCTAACGCGGCAAGTCCCAGAGAAGCAGCCGCAAAAAATGACATCGCGCAATGCAGTTTTGCGTGAGGCAACCAGGCAGGATTATTCATGTGTGCATTCGTCAGAAAAACGGCATCGGTGACGATCGGAATGATCAACGTGGAAAGGGCAGCCACAACCAGCAGCCCCTTGGCAAGTCGTTTTTTGGACATCTCGGCATCCTTCAGTTCAATCCTTAGATTTTGACATGCTACTGACGCACCTTCTGGAAGAACGATAGCACTGACATCTGACTAGCGGGCAAGATGCCCACACTACGTCGGGTCACTTACCTCGTGAAATCTCCTAAGTTGATAGTTTTAGCAGCAGGATACTTCTTGGTGACTTGCTCAATCGCTTGATTAGCTTGCTCTAGATCAGGAAACGGCATCGAAGCGGGAGGCAATGTGCGCGTCTCTGCGGGCACTGCTGTCGCCATGATCGTGTACTCAAAACCTGCGGGCACATAGGTATTGAGTAATCGTGCCGTTTCAGAATCGATTTGAAAAGCGTGTTTTGTGCCCCGTGGAATTGCCACAAATGATCCGGCGGTTGCCTTAATCAGCTGGTCTTCTACAAAAAAGGTTGCTTCGCCTTCTAGAACGTAGAAGGTCTCATCTGCCGCTTCATGAATGTGAGGTGGTGCTGCTGGACCATGCGGCAACAGCTCTTCCATGCAGGAATACTGTCCATCCGTATCTTCGGCAGTCGCCAACATGATCCAGAGAATGCCCGCATTCCAGTAAGCGCGACCTTCAGCAATATTGACTTGAAACGATTGTGGCTTGTTTTGTGCGTTCATGTATGGCTCTTCTACTTCAATTCATGATGAGCGCGATCGCTGAGTGGCTATCTTGATCAGGTTCAACTTTAGTTTGGTACGAACTTAATCTATTGCTTTTTGTTTGCTTTCCAGGCGTTTTGAGTCAGTTCCAGCATTCCCCACTGTGGTAGGTGCTGCTGATAAATTTCGAGCAAACCTTTAGCAGTGCGTTCGATCGCCCAATCCTGTTGTAGTTCACAGGCGACGCTGAGCCAATTGGAAACCTTAACTCCAGCCTGCGTTAAGTTGGCGATCGAGGCGTGCAACACCATTTCGGAATAATTGCCCGACGCATCCATTACCAAGCGCACGTCGTAACCCTCGTCTGCCATTGTTTTAGCCGGAATCCCGATGCAGAAATCAGCCGTGATTCCGGCGGCGATGACTTTCTTGCGACCCGTTGCCTCGATCGCGCCCCGGATGCGATCGTCGTGCCATGAGTTGATTTTGGTGCGATAAATCGGCTCAACATCAGGAAAGAGTTCTCGAATTTCTGGGATGATTGGACCGATAGGACCCATTGGACCCATTGCTGCTGCTGTCAAAACAACCGGGATGTTGTGCAGTTTCAAAACTTTAGCTAGGGCAATGGAATTGTTTTTCAGATGAACTGGATCAATGTCTCCGGTAAACAGCATTAACCCTGCCTGATGATC
>JACMKO010000579.1 GCA_014380065.1 Leptolyngbya sp. ES-bin-22
AACAGCGTCCACAAAATCAACGCTGAGTAGGCAAAAATAGGGTAAGGCAGTCCGTTGGTGGCAAGTTTGGCAAAGTAACCAAAGATGATGGTAAAAATTGCCATTGCTGCTAGTGGTTGCAGCAAAACCCACGCAATGCCGATGAAAGTCTGCTTATAGCGAACGCTGATATGGCGGACGGTGAGCATCCAGAGCAAATCTCGATAGTCCCAAAACTCTTGGATTGCTTCTGCCAAGGGTTGCCTACCAGGACGAATCATTATTTTTTTGGACTGCGTTCTCATGGGGTAGAGTCACTGAGGGCGAGTGGGGGTTCCCATAACATTCCCCAATCACTGAAAGAGCGATCGCGGAGTTCACAACTCCTTCATCAAGGTTACCAAGGCGCTGGCGGTCGTGGCGCTTATGATGGTTCAGGGTTACCTGAGACGAGTGCGATCGAGGCAGTATTGTCATCTTGTTTCGACGCAACAGGTTGTGACCAGAACTTAAAAAAACGCCTGACAAAGCCCAGGCACTCCGACAAGCCATGCTGACCACGCTCAAGCGGTACCCAAAGCCCGGAGATTGGGCGGCTTTTACGCTGATTGGGGAAGCGGAGTAGGGAGTAGTTGTAAAGCCCTCTGGGCATACAAGAACGGTCGTTGGTTGTGGGAAGGAAGCGGAAATGGCTCGAACAAATGTTACGTTGGCTGAGAACCGTTAGCTCTATCGGTCAAAACTTAATCTAGCTGCTTAAATCGCTATCTTATGAAATTTCCCCTTCTCGTTGTGTTGCTGATGGCTGGATGCCCAGTTTTGGTGGATAGCGTTCTGCCAGCAAAGGCTCAAGTGCGATCGTCTACAACCCGATCTCAAACGACGTTAGAAAATGTATCGACGGATCGATCGCATCAGCTCGCTCTATCGTCAAAACCAACCTTTAGCGATCGCGTCCTGATTGAACCCAAAACCGTCACCTTTATTCGTGGCAAAAAGGGGCAGGAGTACCCAAACTACAAAGAAGCGATCGTCAAATATCCGCAGGTGACGGGACTGACAGATCAGACCGTGTTGAAAAACGTGCAGGCAACCGTCAGCCTCAAAAGTGTGATGGGGCAATCGTTAGACGAGTTGCGGACAGAGTTTCAGGAGAGTTGGTGGCTCAGTGAAGTTGACTATACCGTCAACTATAACCAGCACTCACTGCTGGATCTGACGTTCACGATTAGCGGTGTCGGTGCGTACCCCAGTACCTATGAGAAACATCGGCTGGTGAGTTTAAAAACGGGCAAAGTACTCAAAGCAGCGGACGTGTTTAAGAAGGAATCCTTTGGCACGATCGCAGGCATGGTCGATCAAGCCATGCAGGTTGAAATCAAGCAGGCGATCGCAAAAGGCAATGAGGGTGGTGCAGACATCCGCGATCGGCTCAGCAACAAACGCTTTCAAAGCAGAAATCTGAATACTTTCTCGGTTAGCGACAAAGGGATCACGTTTCTCTACGACTTTGGTTTTCCCCATGTCATTCTGGCTCTGGAACCGTCTGGTCGATACTTCTTTAGCTACGACCAATTAAAGGCACACATCAAACCAGGTGGTGCGCTGGGAGTGTTGCTACCGCAGACTGCTACTGGTGTTAGAGGCTAAAGCTTGATGGGATGGGCGACTATACCTTAGTGTTCTAGCGCTACGACGGTTCTGGGTCTTGGGTGTAGTAAAGACAAAATGAGAGCATGGCAAGTTTTGTGCTGTCATCACCACGCTCACGATTCCTTTAAACCCTACGGCTGCAATCAATAGGCTGGATTAGTCCGAAGCGTATAACCCTGCCTACTCGGTTTTTCCGGTTCACGCGTTGCCTACGAATGGCTCCAGATCTTATCGATCGTCCCAGAAGTGACTTACAGCAGTTTGCAATTGCATCAGCCACACCGTTACGTAGCGGCTTGGCATTGCCAAGCGCCCTACAAAGTATCTGTGGTTTACCCATGTGAAAATTGCTGTAAAGCCATGCGATAAGCCTTCTATTATGAAGAGAGGTAGCTCTTCTCACCAGACTTCGCGGCTTCAACATGGCGTTTTCTTCCATCACTCGTGCCTTGGGGCGGTTGCCACTCACTACAGAACTTTTAACGAAACTTCAGCAGCATCAGCATTTGAAGCTGAACGGCTTGGCACGATTGCCCAAAGGGTTGGTTAGTTCTGCTCTGGCGCAAGCGCAGTCCCGCAACCTGCTGGTCGTCACCGCTACGCTCGAAGAAGCCGGACGCTGGACTGCCCAACTCGAAGCAATGGGCTGGCAGACTGTTCACTTTTACCCCACGTCAGAGTCATCACCCTATGAGCCGTTTGATCCAGAGTCGGAGATGGTTTGGGGGCAGTTGCAGGTGTTGGCGGATCTGCTGAGGGGAGAGGAGAGAGGGGAGAGGGGAGAGGAGTCAGGAGGCAGGAGGCAGGAGTCAGAATCAACTCTGAACCCTGAACTCAAAACTTCGACCTCAAAAGCGCCAAACGCCGCTAATGCTAACAAAACTCAAAACTCAAAACTCTCTAGCAACGCGGCGCGAAGCGCTACTCAAAACTCCTCCCCCTCACCCCTCACTCCTCACTCCTCACTGGCGATCGTCACCACCGAACGTGCCCTGCAACCGCACCTTCCGCCTGTCGCAGCGCTCAAGCCCTATTGCCTGACGTTGAAACGAGGAGCGGAACTTGATCTGGAAACGCTAGGGCATGAACTGGCGCGGTTGGGCTACGATCGCGTCCCACTGGTCGAAACCGAAGGGCAGTGGAGTCGGCGCGGAGACATTATTGATGTGTTTCCCGTTGCCTCTGAGCTACCGATGCGGTTAGAGCTATTTGGCGATGAGCTAGACCAGATTCGGGAGTTTGACCCAGCCACACAGCGATCGCTCGATCGCGTCGAACAGCTTGTCCTCACGCCCACAAACTTTGCACCCATCATTCAGTCGGCGCTAACGGGCACTAAAGCCGATGCCGTGAAAGCCTTTTTGTCTGAAGAAGACCAGGAAAAATTCGACCAGGGACAAATGCCGGAAGGATCACGTCGCTTTCTAGGCATTGCGTTCGATAAACCTGCGTCGCTGCTGGATTATTTGCCCGAAAATACGCTGATTGCGATCGACGAGCCAGACCAATCAGAAGCCCACGGCGATCGCTGGTTCGAGCACGCCGAAGAGCAATATGGAGAACTCACACCTCACACCTCACACCTCACACCTCTCCCCTGCATTCATCGGACGTTTTCGGAATCGCTGGCAGAGGTAGAGTTGTTCGATCGCCTCTACCTATCCGAACTGGCAGAGGAACCGAAAGTACGGATGGCAGGCGATAAAAGTCCGGCTCCGATTAATTTGGCGAGTCGATCGGTGCCTGCGATTCCCCATCAGTTTGGCAGGCTGGCAGAGACGTTAAGGGATGAGCGCGATCGGGGCTTTTCGATCTGGCTAGTGTCGGCGCAACCGTCGCGATCGGTGTCGCTGCTGCAAGAACATGATTGTCCGGCGCAGTTTATCCCCAATCCGCGTGATTTTCTGGCGATCGACAAGCTTCAGGTGCAGCACGTTCCCGTTGCCGTCAAGTACTCCGGCTTGGCGGAACTCGAAGGCTTCATTCTGCCGACGTTCCGATTGGTGGTGGTGACCGATCGGGAGTTTTTTGGGCAGCATTCCCTGGCAACACCCAGCTATGTCCGTAAACGTCGTCGCGCTGCGTCCAAGCAGGTTGACCCAAACAAACTTCGCCCCGGCGACTATGTGGTACACAAAAATCACGGTGTGGGTCGCTTCCTCAAGCTCGAAAGCCTGACGCTGAACTACGAAACCCGCGAATACCTGGTACTACAGTACGCCGATGGCTTGCTGCGAGTGGCGGCGGATCAGCTTAGTTCGCTGTCACGGTTTCGTGGAGCAGGCGAAGCAACACCCGAACTCAACAAAATGTCCAGCAAAGCCTGGGAACGCACCAAAAGCAAGGTTCGCAAAGCGATTAAAAAAGTGGCGGTGGACTTGCTTCAGCTTTACGCCCAACGTGCCCAACAAATTGGCTTAGCTTATCCCCCTGATATGCCCTGGCAGGAGGAAATGGAGGAATCCTTTCCCTACCAGCCTACGCCCGACCAACTCAAGGCAACGCAGGATGTGAAGCAGGATATGCAAAGCGATCGCCCGATGGATCGGCTCGTTTGCGGCGATGTGGGCTTCGGCAAAACGGAGGTTGCCATTCGCGCCATCTTTAAAGCGGTGACAGCGGGTAAACAAGTGGCAATGCTGGCTCCCACGACCATCCTGACTCAACAGCACTACCATACGCTGAAAGAACGGTTCGCGCCCTACCCCATTCAAATCGGCTTGCTCAACCGTTTTCGGACTCCCCAAGAGCGTAAAGACATCATCCAACGTCTTAAAACGGGCGAACTCGATATTGTCGTTGGCACTCATCAATTGCTGAGTAAAGACGTGCAGCCCAAGGATTTAGGCTTGCTCGTGGTGGATGAAGAGCAGAGGTTTGGCGTGAATCAGAAAGAAAAAATCAAATCTCTGAGAACGCAGGTGGATGTCCTGACGCTGAGCGCCACACCCATTCCGCGCACTCTTTACATGGCGCTGTCTGGTGTGCGCGAAATGAGCCTGATTACCACCCCGCCACCGTCGCGTCGTCCGATTAAAACCCATTTATCGCCCTTCGACCCAGAAGTGATGCGGACTGCCATGCGGCAGGAACTCGATCGCGGTGGACAAATCTTCTACGTGGTGCCTCGTGTAGAAGGCATCGAAGAAATTGCGGCGCGCATTCGGGAAATGGTGCCGGGTATTCGGATTGCGATCGCCCACGGACAGATGCCCGAAGCCGAACTTGAAACCACTATGCTGACCTTCAGCGAAGGCGAAGCGGATATTCTCCTCTGCACCACCATCATCGAATCGGGTCTGGATATTCCCCGCGTCAACACCATCCTGATTGAGGATGCACAGCGGTTTGGACTTTCGCAGCTTTACCAATTGCGGGGACGAGTCGGACGAGCAGGCATTCAGGCACACGCCTGGCTGTTTTATCCCAAACAAAGCCAGCTTACCGATACGGCACGTCAGCGGTTACGAGCGATTCAAGAGTTCGCGCAGTTGGGTTCTGGCTATCAGTTGGCCGTGCGTGACATGGAGATTCGTGGAGTTGGTAATCTTTTGGGAGCTGAGCAATCGGGGCAACTGGATGCGATCGGCTTTGACCTCTACATCGAAATGCTGGAAGAAGCGATCGGCGAAATTCGCGGACAGGAGATTCCCACGGTCGATGACACGCAGATTGATCTCAACCTGACCGCCTTCATTCCCGCTGACTATATTCCCGACCTGGATCAAAAGATGAGCGCCTACCGTGCCGTTGCCTCCGCCAATGGCAAGCAGGAATTGACGCAAATTGCCGCAGACTGGAGCGATCGCTACGGTGCAATCCCCGCTGCCGCACTTCAGCTTATCCGGATTGTAGAACTGAAACAGGTCGCTAAAAAGCTGGGTTTCTCGCGCATCAAGCCTGACGGCACCCAACACATTGTGCTAGAAACGCCGATGGCAGAACCTGCCTGGAATCTACTCAAAGCCAACCTGCCAGATCATTTGCATTCACGCTTTGTCTACACTCCCGGCAAGGTCACGGTCAGAGGATTGGGTGCGCTCAATGCCGATCAGCAGCTTGATAGCTTGCTTAACTGGCTCGGTCGAATGCAGGGAGCGCTGCCAGAACCCGCGATCGTTTGAACAGCCACGTTTGCGGTAAGTCATGCCCCTTAAGGTCGAACAGACGCCGCCAACGGGCAGACAGTTTTGGCGATCGTTGATGCTTACTGACGCGCAATCGTTAAATACAAGTTACCATTAGCACAGGCGTGTGAGCCGTATTACTGAGTGATCCCGATCGCTGACAGCGCCATTTGGGTGGTGTAGTGTCAGCTTCACAGTTAATTATTTAGTTATCAATTTACCGTCTGAAAATCGATCACGCACGTCAATCTTCCCTCTTTGCCTGGACTGTTTTTTGAGTGCTGATGACTCAGATCG
>JACMKO010000580.1 GCA_014380065.1 Leptolyngbya sp. ES-bin-22
GATCGCTCCAAATGCTCGACTGAGACTGCCGTCGGTGCAAAATGCAGTTGCGTAATCTGGGAGACGAGACGGCGATTTGCCTCTTCAGGAAACGGGTTGTAAAGGTCATCGGTGCGTAAACCAGCCTCAACGTGCCCTACAGGAATTTTTTGGTAGAACGCCGCTAAAGCAGCCGCAAACGCCGTTGTCGTATCTCCCTGCACTAAAACTAGCTTGGGCTGAAGCGTTTGAAAGAGCGCTTCTAAGCCCCGCAAACTCAAGCAGGTAATGTCACTCAAACTTTGACCCGGCTGCATAATCGCGAGGTCGTGATCAGCCGTCAAATGGAATAATGCCATGACTTGATCCACCATTTCCCGATGCTGCCCCGTCAGAATCACTTGAGTATCAAACGTGGGGCAAGCCTTGAATGCCTGAATCACTGGAGCCAGCTTAATTGCCTCTGGGCGTGTCCCCAAAATAATGCTTACTGGAATGGGAGTCTTCTGCATCGGGCTTTCGTGTGTGACGTGAGCAAGAGCGCTGGGTGAAACTTGTAGCAAAATCATCTCATTCTAAAGTCATCTCATTCTACAGATTTGAACCCTGACTCATGGGCTAATTTTCTGCAAGCTGCTATCCAGCAGACCTTCTGCTTCATGCACAAGGTTCAGTGGTGCCAGCAAGATGCTTGTTCTCAAAAGCGAGCGCTCAAGGGTTACCGAGGTTTAACTTTACCAAACCAGCGGTACGGCAGCAACGCAATAAAAAACCCGGTTTTAACCGGGTTAGTGAGGGCGAAACGATCGCTACTCGTTCTCAATTAACTTACTTGTGCCAATTAAAAGCCGAGTGTCATACGCTTTCTTACCTAGACAGAATGGGAATCTAAAAGTAGTCGATCGCTACCGCCTTCGCTTGCTTACCCTTCGACATCGCAGGTGAGGGGGCAAGCGGCATAGGTTGACGTGTGGCTGGGGTCTGCTTCACCGTGGAGCCAACGTAGCCAATGCACGTCTTGTGGATCGACACCCTTCGCAGTCAGGATGGCAGCGCCCAGCATGATGCCCAGAAGATTAAAGCCAATGATGCTGGTAGCAACGACTAAGACAGCGCTAATCGGTAGGACTGCTTGCAAAACAACTGCAAGTAAAGAGCCGATCGTCACCATCAGCATGATCAGTGGAAAGCCAATGACGAGCAGACAAACTGTCAGTGCAAAGACCCAAATCAAGAAACCTTTGATTGCCAAAAGGTAGTAGACATTCTTAAAGCTTTGACTCTGAGATAACGTCATGCCCGTGCCTCCTAAAATAAAAGTTGATTGTTTTAATTGCAATGCTTTCTAGCGATCCCCACACTTGGGGTTGAAGTTCTCACAGTATAGAGATATCACCTACGTTAGATGAGTCTCCGTAGCGTAAATTTACAGTTTTTGGTAATTGTTCATGATCTTTCAGACGTTATAAGCCTCTGTCAACAGCACTTCTGCTACCAGTTTGAACGTGAAAGCCTTGCTGAAAAAGACTATTAGGTTTGTTGAAACGGCAGAGAGCTTTGTAAAGTTTCTCACTTGAATGAAAGCTAGAATTTCTACAAAATCATGCTTAATCTTTCTTATCAATCCTCGCTGCCGATCTCATAAAGTCTTTGAGTGCTTGAATGCTTGGCTGGGTCAACAACCTCGCTTATCAGTCAAGCCACATTGCTAACAAGAATGATGCCTAAAAGCTGTACCGCTCACGCGAGTCGATCGCCTGCAAAGGAAGCAGAGCAACGCTCAGTCTGATGGCATGAAAGCTCAGTTTCACGCGTATAGCGACAATGAAGAACTCTCACTTTTGGCTATCACAGTCTGACAGCGGCAGTCATTAAGCTAGCGATCGTTGGGTTTGAGAGCAGCGCATGAGCTACGACTACGACTTATTGGTGATCGGTGCCGGTCCAGGAGGACTAGCGGCAGCAAAACGAGCAGCGCAGTATGGTGTCACTGTCGCGATCGCTGAACAGGCACAATTAGGTGGAGGCTGCGTCAACCGTGGCTGTATTCCCAAAAAACTGATGGTTTACGCGGCGGCTTTTGCGCGGCTAAACCAGGACGCGATCGCCTATGGCTGGAGCGGTGGTGAGCAGCAGTTTGACTGGCAACGTTTTGTCGTAGCCAGAGATCAAGAAGTTGAGCGGTTGCAGCAGGTACAGATGCAGGCGTTAGCAAAGGCCGGAGTGGCGTTCATTCACGATCGCGCTCATTTTGTTGATCCGCACACAGTGGCAGTCGGCAACCGCACCATCACCGCCGCTAAAATTTTGCTGGCGGTGGGCGGTAAGCCAGTCAAGCCTGAGCTTCAAGGCATTGAGCATGCGCTTACGTCCGATGACTTGTTTAGCCTGAGTGCTCTGCCGCAAAAAATTACCATTTTAGGCGGTGGTTACATTGGCGTTGAATTTGCCAGCATTCTGCGCGGCTTTGGCTGTGACGTTACACTCATGAATCACGAGACTTGCATTCTTTCAGGCTTTGATGCTGATCTAGCGGCAGCCGTTCATCACGGCTTGGTCGAGCGCGGTGTTCAGATTCTATGCAACACAACTATCAGCGCGATCGCGCCTGTCCCTGAAGGGTTTCGCGTCTCGTTAGAAGGCGATTGTCCAAAAACATTGACGGTCGATGTCGTGCTTGCCGCAACCGGTCGCGTTCCTCAACTGGACGGGCTGAACCTGGACAAGGCAGGCGTTGAAGCAGATCAAAAAGCGATCGCAGTTGATGACGACAGCCGCACCAATCAACCTCATATTTTTGCGATCGGGGATTGTACCAATCGTCTTCAACTCACGCCCGTTGCCAGAGCTGAGGGCAAGGCGTTCGCCGATACTGCGTTTGGCAAGCATGCCCAAACCTTGAACTATGACTACGTGCCATCAGCCGTTTGCAGCGATCCAGAAGCCGCCTCTGTCGGCATGAGTGAAGCCAAGGCACGCAAACAGTACGGTGATGTGGTGCGTTGCTACCAAACTGAGTTCCAACCGTTGTTTTACAGCCTGACCGATCGTGCTGCCAAAAGCTTGGTCAAATTGGTGGTGGACAACGCCACCGATCGCGTTCTAGGTGTGCATATGGTTGGCGATCACGCGGCAGAAATTGTGCAAAGTCTCGCGGTTTCCATGCCTGTGGGACTAACCAAACGAGCGTTGGATCAGGCGATCGGCATTCATCCGTCTTCAGCGGAAGAGCTTTTTGCTCTAGAGTAGCCTGCTTATGACTCCGGCACAGTTTTCCTCTTTCCAAAGTGTCAACTGTTAAACACCAACAATCTCCCATCCGGTTGATGCCCCAGTAGGAGTAAATCTGGTGAACTAGGTATAGAAACTGAATGGGAGCTACAACAATGCGAAAGCTGAACATTGGCTTAACTGAAGAGCAACGCGCTGGTGTCTGCGCACTGCTGAACAAAGACTTGGCTGATGCCAACCTGCTGTTGATCAAAACCAAGAAATACCACTGGGATGTGACTGGACCTGAATTCCGCTCCCTACACCAGATTTGGGAAGAGCAGTACGAGATTTTGAACGAGACGATTGATGCCATTGCTGAGCGTGTCCGCGCCCTGGGCAATTATCCTCTCGGTACCGCAGAAGGGTTCCTGAAATATGGCTCGATCAGTGAGCATAGCGGTGCAGTGCCACCTTCCTACGAAATGGTTTCTAATTTGGTGAACGATCACGAGCAAACCATTCGCAACCTGCGTGAGCACATCGACCAGTGTTCGGAAGAGTTCCACGACGAAGGTACGGCTGACTTTCTGACAGGTCTGATGGAAGGGCAC
>JACMKO010000581.1 GCA_014380065.1 Leptolyngbya sp. ES-bin-22
GTTGGAAATGGCATACTGAACGGCAGTATTTTTAACCAGTTTAACGAATACAAATGTGCCGCCCGTGACAATCAATCCAAAACCAGGCTGGGCTGGATGCGGATTTGCCAGCATACATGACAGCAGTTGTGCCAGACCAGCCTCCATTGAAAAAGAGAAGCGTTTGGACTCGATCGCCATTACCCAAAATTGCTCTTTCAAAGTCAAAACATCCAACTGCCCTCGAATAATCGTGCCTTCATCCTCAGCCATAATCTCGACCGATTCTTCGGCTCTGATTTGAAATGGAGGCAGATAGAATCCGCCTAAAAACAAAATCGGTCCTAAAATGGCAATTTGGACAGGTTTTTCTAATAAAGGTGGGTAATTAATAAGATTGAAGTAGCCCTCTTTTAACCTTGTCTAAAAACTGCTTTTCCGAGTCAGTAATAGCAGGCAAATCATCTTGCCACTCACGAAAGAACTGATTGTCTTGAACCAATCGCAGCCCAAAATCATCGATCAGGTTTCGCAGCGTAACATTTTTGGCTTGTAAGGTTTGAACCATGATTTGATTTCATTAACCAACACTACCTTCAAGTTTAAGGCTGAGGAGGCGATCGGCTTCCACCGCAAACTCCATTGGCAACTGGTTAAACACATCTTTACAGAAACCGCTGATCATCATGGAAATCGCGTCTTCTGAAGAAATGCCACGCTGGGAGAAGTAGAACAACTGATCTTCGCCAATTTTCGACGTTGATGCTTCGTGTTCCACTTTGCCTTTGTTGTTCTGCACCTGGATGTAGGGGAAGGTATTTGCCTGAGCATTGTCGCCAATCAGCATGGAGTCGCACTGGGAATAGTTCCGTGCGCCAGTTGCCTTGGGGCCAATCTTGACCAAGCCGCGATAGCTGTTCTTCGACTGCCCCGCTGAGATGCCCTTGGAAATAATTGTGCTGCGGGTATTCTTGCCAATGTGTACCATCTTGGTGCCTGTATCTGCCTGCTGATGGTGATTCGTCAGCGCGACCGAGTAGAATTCGCCAACGGAGTGATCGCCCACCAGCACACAGCTAGGGTACTTCCAGGTAATCGCGGAACCTGTTTCTACCTGAGTCCAGGAGATTTTGGAGTTCACGCCCTGGCACAAACCCCGCTTGGTCACGAAGTTGTAGATGCCGCCCTTGCCGTTGGCATCGCCTGCGTACCAGTTCTGCACGGTGGAATATTTGATGTCGGCATTATCAAGCGCAACCAGTTCTACCACAGCGGCGTGAAGCTGATTGGTATCGAACATCGGCGCGGTACAGCCTTCAAGATAGCTAACGGAACTACCTTCTTCTGCCACAATCAGCGTCCGCTCAAACTGTCCAGAATCGCCATTGTTGATGCGGAAGTAGGTGGAAAGCTCCATTGGGCATTTCGTGCCTTTGGGGATATAGACGAAGGAACCGTCGCTAAAGACCGCAGAATTCAGTGCCGCGAAGAAATTATCGCCAATGGGCACCACGCTGCCAAGGTATTTCTGGATCAGTTCGGGATGCTCTTGAACGGCTTCGGCAAAGGAGCAAAAGATGACTCCATCTTCCGCTAGTTTTTCTTTGAAGGTCGTGGCGATCGAGACGCTATCAAAAATGGCATCGACGGCAACATTGCTCAGGCGTTTTTGCTCAGAGAGAGGAATGCCCAGCTTCTCAAACGTATCCAGCAGTTCAGGATCAACTTCTGACAGGCTCTTTTTCTTCTCTTTCAGCTTGGGCGCAGAGTAATAGACGATGTTCTGGTAGTCGATCGCCGGATAGCTTGCATTCTGCCAGTTAGGCTCTGTCATCTTGAGCCACTGACGATATGCCTTCAGCCGAAACTCCAGCATGAAAGGCGGCTCTTCTTTCTTCGCCGAAATCAGCCGCACCACATCTTCACTCAACCCACGCGGAATCGTATCGGATTCAATATCAGTAATGAATCCGTACTTGTAGGGCTGGTTAACCAAGTTCTGAACGGTTGGACTCATGGATAGTGTTCTCTGGTCTACGTTTTGGATCGGGGCAATAGCAAACAAGGCACAGGAAAGTGATTCGCAGAGCGGTCAAGTATGCTGCTGATCGGTCACTGTTCTAATTTCGTCAAAGGTGATATCTTGCTGGTCGCCTGCGAAGTCATGGTCAGGTGTCAGAAACAGCAGGCAATGACACTCTTTGCGCTCACGCATAGGCACACAGGGGCAATTCCAATAGGCAGCCTCAACTTCAGCCGCTTTATCTTCGTAATGGCGACAGGGGCAAAGGGGTGAACCTAAGTCATCTTTGTGCTTCGCTAGTCCTTCAATGACGACTGCCGTCACGCCAGGATCAACACAAAAATACGTACCAGTGCGCTTGGCATACGTAATGGAGAAGTGCCTCATCGCTTCGAGGCTTTTGTCTGTGGATTGAGCAGCTTGCTGGGAGTGAGTCTCTGAGTTCATGAGGCAGCGCGACAAGACAACGGATCGATTCTATAATTAAAACAACACAGATGTTGCTTAACTACATTGTAAGATACTTTAACAACATTGTTGTTGTCAAAGTCGCAGGTTGGATTCACTGTAGGTCCTTGGTGCAGGCGAGGACTGCTGGCAACGGTGCCGCCTTGTCTGCTCTCACAGCAGTCGATCGACGCAACGGGTGAATTTTAGGAGTCGGCTTTACCGCTGGAAAAAGAATGACGACTACTCAACAACCCTCTACGAAGCAAGCCTCTACAAAGCAGGACATTCTTCATCACCTGTTGAAGCAAGGGCAATGTACGGTGCAGGCATTGGCTGAACGGCTACAAGTGAGTCCGCAGGCTGTGCGGCGACATCTTAAGGATTTAGAGACGGACGGGTTGATTGTCCATCAAGTGGTGCAGGCGCGGATGGGTCGCCCTAACTACACCTATGTACTCAGCCCAGCGGGGCGCGATCGCTTTCCCGATCGCTACGATGATTTCGCCATATCACTCTTAGATACGCTGGCTGAAACAGTCGGTGCCGACCAAATGGGTTCGATTCTTCGCAAACAGTGGGAGCGTAAAGCGCTTGAGTATCGCGATCGCATTGGTAATGGTTCGTTGGAAAATCGCGTGCATCAGCTAGTAGAGCTTCGTCGTGCTGAGGGCTATATGGCTGAATGCCACGCGATCGATGCTAATGGCACTGTTATTAGCGCAGGCAACCGCTTTATTTTGACGGAATACAATTGCGCCATTTCCCATATTGCCGAATCCTTCCCTAGCGTGTGCGGTCACGAGCTTGAAATGTTTGCAGCGGCGCTGGATTGCACCGTGGAGCGTACTCACTGGCTGGTCAACGGTGAACATCGCTGCGGCTATTTGATTCAACCCAAATAGCTTTCAACAACTAAAGAGGTTCTTGCCAATGAGTTGGGTAGCAGATGTGCTTCTTATATTCAGACTGGGGGAAGTTTGGGCAGATTACATGGAGCCAGTTGAAGCAGATGAAAATGGAGAATCGGTTGAAGAACCACTACCGCTAAGGAATATTAATGCTTGGTTGATAGAGAACAATTGGCGATCTTCGAACAGATTGGATGAGTATGTCAACACTGGAAAACCGATGCAGTCCCGTGTGTACGGTGGAGCTTACAACTTCTTAAAAATTAGTGAGTTCATTGAGGTTGTCAAAGCGCAACCGTGGCAAGAACCTCAGAATGTGCAACTCCTTATCCAAAATGAGCCAGACGATCGATTTACCCTGCACACCCTGTCCGCTTACGCTGAGAGCTAGCTACTGATTGTTGAGTGCTTCTATGCAACCTTCTACCGAATTCCTCACGCCTGAAGAATGTGCCGAAGTTGATAAGGCGCTACTGACCTCGCGGGAAAAGTTTTCAGCGCGAGTAGCTATCTATGCGCTGCGATCGCTTAAGCAAATTGCACAGAAAAATGGGGTCGCCATTACGCAACTGGAACCGCAGCAGATTGAGGATTGGATTTATCAGGATGAAAGTTTACAAACGGGGATCGATCGCGAGTTTCGACCGTTCTTTTCGCAACTGGTGATCGCCTCATCGAAACCATTAGGGCAGATGGCACAGCAAACAGGCGTTGCGATCGA
>JACMKO010000582.1 GCA_014380065.1 Leptolyngbya sp. ES-bin-22
CAGCTTATTGATGTGTACCGGGTGCTAGGCTACGCCAATGACTTGTAGAAGCAGACGGTCTGCACCGTTACAAGCTGTATCAAGCCACGCAAAAGCAGCTTTGTCGTCAATCGCGATTTGCTGCTTGCTTGAAGATCGGGTGCCGAAGGGAACATTGAGGGGCTTACTGCCATCCGCAACGTAAGACGCAACCCACCGACATGTGCTACCGAGCCAGACGGGAGCTTGCTTCTAAGAGGATGTTTTAAAAGTCTTACTCGTTGTAGCAAACTCTATAGATCCCCCTCAATCCCTCTTAAAAAGGGGGACTAAAAGACTGTTTCCCCCTTTTCCAAGGAAGGGATGCTAGGGGGGATCGCTGAGTGCTAAACATCACAGACAATACCTTTTCAAACATCCGCTAAGCGTGCAGCGATCCTGTATCGCACTCAACCACCACCGCTTTATGGATGACAAGTTGTTGGCAGAATGCGAAAATGGGGCGACAGAAAAATGAGATTCATAGAGTTTTTTGATTGTGCTTATGTCATCAACTTGCCCCAAAGAACCGATCGTCGGCAAGAGATGGCGAAGGAACTCGAAAAGGCAAGTATGCCCTTTAGCTCAGGCAAAGTTGAACTTTTTTCAGCTATCCGACCTGACAGTCCTGGACCTTTTCACTCGATCGGTTATAGAGGAGCTTTTCTCAGCCATTTAAATGTTCTAAAGCAAGCCAGAGCCAAAGATTTAAAGACTGTTTTAGTGATGGAGGATGATCTAAAACTGCGCCAAGATTTCAAGCAGTATGAGGCGATGCTCCTTGAGGAACTCCTCGAACGGGACTGGGATCTGGTTCACTTTGGCTACTGTTGCGATGAACCTTTTGATGCTAAGAATGTTAACTCGCCCATTCTCCAACCATTTTCCGGGGAAATTATTGGCGCTCAATTCTATGCAGTGAATGGCAAAGCGTTTGATCAATTAATCAATTTCTTTGAAGGGGTACTACAACGACCAGCGGGACATCCTGAAGGCAGTCCTATGTCTCCAGATGGAGTCTTCAATATTTTCAAATGGCAGCACCAAACGATTGTCAGGTTGATTGCCGTTCCAAGTTTTGGGGATCAGCGAAGTTCACGCAGTGATATTTCTGCGCAATGGTTTGATCAGCTTCCAGTCTTAAGCTTTCTTGCAGGACTTGCAAGAAAGTGGGGCTTTGCGAGAAGCTTCAAAGCTTTTCTCAAGTCCTAATCATTCACGCTTTGCGGTGAGAGGCTCTTTGAACAATCCAGACATTGCAATCTTGATGACTAAATCGCGGCTACACAGATAAAACTTGCCTCCGCAGGTTAGAAACCCCTGGGGTGGAGTCTGCGGCGCACTTTGCGCCTGTAGTTGCGGTTTTAACCGCCGAGCCCTGTTCAAACATCGTCTAAGGGCGATTGCACAGAACGAACATGTCGCCGTTCTTTCTGCTTGAAAGTGATCTGACGGACACAGAAACATCATGAGCAGAAAGCAGGAAGCAAGCCACCACGTCTGCGTTTGGCTGCATGACGTTTACTTTTCTTCATATAATGGAAGAGGAGTGGTTTTTACCGCTTCAGGAACGCCTTTAAGGATTGCATGATGCTTTCAAACGCCGATCCCGATTCCGATTGTACAGAAATTAAACACCAGCCTCTCGGCACTGAACCCTTTTGGCAAATCAAGCTGCTGTATGACGGCGAGTGCCCTTTGTGCCTGCGAGAAGTCAACTTTTTGCAAAAGCGGGATGCGGGTCGCGGGCTAGTTGAGTTTGTGGATATTGCAGACGTTAACTATGCGCCCACCATGCATGGCGGGGTTGACTTTGAAACGGCAATGGGACGCATTCATGCCGTACTGCCCGATGGTACAGTCATGCAAAATGTTGCGGTCTTCCGTCGCGTTTATGAGGTTTTGGGCATAGGGTGGGTCTATGCAGCGACGAAGCTACCGATCGTGGGCGCGATCGTCGATTTCGTGTACGGCATTTGGGCAGATCGGCGCTTGGCACTCACGGGACGGGCAGCGTTGGCAACCATCATTTCTGAACGACAGCAACGGCTTGACTGCAATGAAGCAGAACGCTGTCGACTTTAACTGATCGCCCTGCTTCATGGCACATCAATGCGTCAATACTCTTTCCCGGAATGCGGCTCACCGCTGCTGTAGGCAGTGATCTGTAACAAAAGGTGATTTGATGGCGAGGTTGACGCGATCGCTGACCGGATTAGGCATCACGGCACTGGCACTTCTGACGACAATGCCAGTCCAAGCGAGATCGGTTGAAATGCAGGTATATCGGGCGATCGACACCCAGACGGTGCGTTGTCCCGAAAAGGTGACGGTGACAGAAAATCCACGCCCCTACCGGGAAGGCGGCTACACGATCGATGGCAGCGCGAATTTAAGCCAGTTAGCCGATCGCTTTACCGTTGCCGCAGCAGACGACTTCAGCGTTACCTGGGTTGGCACCCTCAAGCCTGCTTACAGACAATGCAAGGCGACCGCTCGTATTGTAAAGAGTGATGACGAAGCCTATCTAAGCAACTCTTACTTACGTCTTAGATTTACAGGTGGCAAGGTCTATCTCATCCTGGATATGACGGGCATGAGCGATGCCAACGGGTTGACCACTGCCATCCTCCGCAAAGGGGTTCGTAATGGGAATCCGGTCTGGAGTTGGGGCGGTACAGATTAGTCGTTGCGGTTCCAGCTCGACCGCGATCGCCATTCAACCAGCCATTCAAAAAAAGCCCATCATTTTGCCGTCACTAGCCATGTTTTATTTGTCTCAAAAGCTCGTTGGGTGTAGTTTAGCCATTCTGGCTAGCAGTGGCTTGGGGCTGGCGCTTGAATCTCAGTCAGCGACTCGTGCTCAAGTGCCTGGAGCGATCGCGATCGCGGTGCAGCCCGCAGACATTTCGTTTGAGGTGTGTGGCGAAGCCCAAAACTGGACACGTCCAACCCAGGCAGACCAACTTAAAAAGCTTCAGAGTTTGCCGCGTTATGCAGGCAACCCAGCCAGCAAACCACTACAAAGCCTGACTCAACGCTTTTGGCGGCAAGATGTCTTCTTCTTTACGCAATATGGTTTGAGCCTGCGGCTGGAACCGATCTACTTATCAGGGCTGTGGACAGTCCAGGATACCCTCTGGAAGTGCTACAACTCGACCAGTGTGACCCAAATTAACGCAGGTAAAACCGCTGAAGTGTGGGTGCTATCCCATCGTGTCACACGCATTCAGTGGACAGGTGAGCAGTACATCATGACCGTGCAGCCCGCTCAGACAGGGGTGCAGTTTATTCAATTTCCACGGCGCGAAGCGCGATCGTCCCTGCCGCTCAAAGTTATTACCGAAAAGGGCACCAAGTTGACGGTGGTTGCTGGCAATTAACCGCACGGCGTTAGACCACTGCGCCCAAATTTGATTACTCTGGAGAAGATAAGCAGTTGCTCTGTATCGTCTTCGATATACTGCAACCATCGACTGCCAGCGAAGGATGATTCTCGATGAAGCGCCCGCACCTAGAACTCGCTTTCCGATCCCAGAGTGGGATCATGCTCTCGGTCTTGCTGCTCTCGCTCGGTGCCGTGGTTAACCCGGCACGATCGCTCACCACAACTGAACCTGCCGCTCTCGGTCAAACTCGGCTCCTGGCACAACTACAGCCATCTTCTCCATCAGGGCAGCAGAGCGAGGCCGATCGCTCTCTTGTACGCATGACGACCCTGTTTAACATCCTGCTGGGGGTTTTGATTGTGCTGCTCGGCGCGACGATCGCGGCCTTATGGTTACTTCGTCGTGCGGTGATCCAAGAAATTGCCACCCGTGCCAAAGAGCAGCTAGAAGGCTTACAAGATCTTGAAAGCCAGATTGCTAAGACGAGAGCAAACGCGAAGAGCATTCTGGAAGAGGTGGAGACGATCGCGGATGATGTGACTGACGAAGCGGAGCAATTTCAGCAGGACGTAACCAAAGAGCGCGAGGCACTGTCTGGGCTAGTCGCTGAACTGGCGCAAGCCAAGTTGCACATGATTGCCGCACTGGAAACTCAGCTTCACGCGTCCCAGCAAACCCTTGAAGAGTTGGGCGCTACACTCGTAGCACAGCTTTCCGGCTCTCAGTCAACGATCGAGCAGCAGCAAACCGACGCACTGGAAAAACTGGCAGCCTCAGAGCAAGAGTTTGCCGCGTCTCTTGCCAAATTACAGTCGGCAGCAGTCGCTCAACAAACGTTGATGATTGGTCACCTGGAGCAGCTTAAAGCAGATGTAGAGCCACATCTGGAAGTTGTGCAGTCAGAGGTGTGGCAACAAAAAGAGCAAGCATTGCAAAAGCTCACGGCATCCGAGCGAGAGTTTGCCGAGCAACTAGCAGCGTTACAGTTAACTGTCAAGCAACAGCGCGATCGCAGCCTCGAAAGTTTAGAAACGCTCAAAGCGGACTTTGCGCCACAGCTTTCGCAACTTCAAGCGGATGTGCAACAGCGACAGCAAGCGGCGCTGCAAAAGCTCACGGCATCGGAACGCGAGTTTGCGGGTCAACTGCTGGATTTACAAATCTCCGCAAGACAACAGCGCGATCGCATCTTGGAGCAGTTAGAAACCCTGAAAACGGACTTTTCTCCTCAGTTATCCCAGCTTCAGGCGGAAGCAGAACAGCGACAAACAGCACTGCTAGAGCGCTTAGAAGCCTCGGAACGCGAGTTCGCTACGCAGTTAGTCGAGCTACAGTCGATCGCCGAGCAACAAAAAGAGCGCATTCTAGACAATCTAAATCAACTGAAAGCGGAAGTCACACCTCAGTTGTCCGACTTCCGCTTGGATGTGCAAGAGCGACAGGGACAAGTGCTAGAGCGTTTGGAAGCAGCCGAACGTGAATTTACCGCTCAATTAGTTGATTTGCAAGCGATCGCGCAGCAGCAAAAAGATCGCATTCTAGAGCATCTGGAACAGCTTCAGGCTGACTTTTCACCACAGCTTTCTGAATTAAAAACAGGAGTAGAACAGCAGCGCGATCGCCTTTTGCAAAATCTAGAAACGGTCGATCGAGAATTCACAGAAACGCTCACAACACTGCGAACGGATGCTCAGAACCAAAAGCAAACGATTTTAAGCGATTTAGAACAAATTAAGGCTGAGCTTACGCCTCAAATTGTAAGTTTTCAGCTTGATGCTCAACAGCAAACGCAAGAAAAGCGCGATCGTATTCTGGCAGCGTTAGAGCAATTAGAAACCGAATTTGTCGCTCAAATTACTGAACTCAAGTCAACAGCTTCAGGTCAAAAAGACAATACTTTAAGCACGATCGAAACCTTACAGTCTGACCTCATCACACAGCTTACAGCGCTTCAGTCAACGGCTCAAACTCAAAAAGATGATATCCTGAAGCAACTCGCAGAAGCATCGCCGGTCTCTGAAGAAGCTGTCGCCAAACTGCAACAAAATTTGCAAGAGCTGATGGCACAGCTTGAACTGCTCAAAGCCAATCGTCCTGAGCTATTTATTGACGTGAACAAATACATTGCTCAGGGACATGAACTGTTCGCCGAAGAAAATTACGAAGCGGCGATTTTACGCTATGACAAAGTGGTTGAGCTTCAGCCAGAAAATGCAGACATTTGGTATCAGCGAGGGCTGGTGCTACAAAAAATTCAGCGACATGAACCCGCGATCGCATCTTTTGATCACATGCTGAAACTTAAGCCTAAAGAGGACAAAGGTTGGTTTAGTCGAGGGATCAGTCTGGCGCGGCTAAAGCGTTACGATCATGCGATCGACTCTTACGATCATGCGCTGGATCACAAGCCTGACTATCACGAAGCGTTGGTTAATAAAGGTGTAGCGCTAGGCGTTTTGCGAAAGCATCAGGATGCCTTTAACGTCTTCGATCGCGCCGTGCAGTTCAAACCCGACGATGCGGTTGCTTGGATGAATCGCGGCTTGGCGCTAGAAGCACTGGGGCGACACAAAGACGCGATCGTCTCCTTTGATGAGGTCATCCACTTCAATCCCGACTCCCATAAAGCACTAGACAAACGCGGCTATGCGCTTGCCCAATTGGGTCGTCACAAAGACGCGATCGCGAGTTTCAACAAGGCGCTAGATTTGAAACCGGATTATGCCAGTGCCTACTACAATCGTGCGACCAGTCACGCCTTTTTAGGTGAAGCTGACTTTGCACTGGAAAGTTTAGAGAAGGCGATCGAATTCAACTCCAACTACCGCGCTGAGGCAAAGACGGATGTTGCCTTTGACGAACTTTGGAACGATGATTGGTTCCAGGAACTCGTCGGCGCTTAGGCGTTTGAAAAGTATAGAAAGTCTCATCGCCATGTTGCTATCCCGCCCTGCACTTTCAGTGCAGGGCGGGGCAGGTGATCCCAAAAGATTTGTCAGTCAACCAGGGCATACAGTGAAGCGAATCTGCCATGCTTGCTTGTCATGGCGCAAACCTGTCACGGAGCTACTAGCAAATTCAGCTTTTTTAGCTCGGTGTAAAGATGAGCGATCGCTCTGCTGCTGTAAGGTCACGCTCCTGCACATCGAGCCGCAGCACTCGACCAGTAGGACCAACAATCAACCGAGGCAACGTTTTTTGATCGACGACCTGAAGCGTCGTCATGTTGTAGGTTGTGTAGTTGGTAGATGTAGTTTCCCAATTAACATCAATGACCGTCAGCGTTTTGAAGGGTGCGAGACGGCTGTTGAGTAACGGACGCGGACCTGCACCCAGAGCGCTGGTATGAAGCAGTTCTAGCTTACCGCTGTGGGCAGGATAGTAAGCGTGATCATGTCCGCTGATATAGGTCTGGACGCGATGTTTTTCGAGCATTGCCTGTAGCTTGCCACTATCAGTAATAATTTCGCCTAACTCATCCCGCCCGACTGCCACTGCATAGAGAGGCAGATGACCGATCGCAAAGCGCATTTTGGCAGCTTGTGCTGTGGCGCTTGCTAGACTTCTGTCTGCCCAGGCAATTTGTTCCGGTGGGATACGAGACGTAGAGGCATCCCACACTAAGTAAAAAATGTCTTTGTGCTGGAAAGTGTAGTAAAAAGGAAACCCTGCACGATCGACAAATTGCAGATTGGGGTTATGACCAGGCGCATTCCAGTACGCTGCCGTTAGCTCACGATCGTGGTTAAACAGAAACTTACCGCCTACCGACAGCGCCCCGGAGGCATCGTGATTGCCGATTGTAAAGCCAAAAGGCAAGCCTGTTTTACGCAAGGGTGCGCCAATGTGTCGCTCAAACCCGTCCCACATGGCTTGAATTTGATCACGACTGAGCGAAGGCGACTGACCCGCCACCATATCGCCACCGCCCAGCACCACATCCGGCTCCCATCCAGGAATAAGCGCGATCGCCCTATGCACCTCCGCCTCATAGTCCGTAGAGCCATACGCACTGTTCAGATCGCTGATGACGACAATCCGCACATCACCCCGCACAGGCGCGAACATCCCTTTGGGCGCGATCGCGGTTTTTGTAGCGACCATTGGCTGCCCTGTTGCTGAAGGGGAGGGCGCACTGGTTGCGGAAACCGACGCGGGGCGATTAGCGGTACCGCTCGTCAAAACTTTGTGCGCTAGAGACGTGATACCGACCCCACCGACGATGCCACCTAAAACCAAGAATTGACGACGATTGAGGCTCATGAGAGAGGAATGAGGGATGAAGGCGAACAGCGATTAACTGCTAATATTGATGCTGCTGAGGTAGCACCCGTAAGAATCTACCGCGTTTAAGCCTGTTTGTGCTGCCTGGGGGAGAAATTTTATGTCACAGGATCAGCCATTGCCAGAGTCAGTCAACTCGGAGCCGTCGGAAGGGCGATCGGACGTAGTGTCTAATGTTCCGTTGGAGGAGACGGGAGAGAAGGGGCTGGGGGAGCAACGGGAGGCAAGAGGGGACGTGGTAAAACCAGTACCGCTGCCTACGGGCGATGAGCGTTCGGAACGTGAACCTTCACGTCCAGTGACAGTACGCGCGCGATCGACTCCTACCCGCAGACCATCGCCCCCAAACGATGAAATTCTACCGCAAACGCTGCTGCGGCTTTTGGGTGAAGCGATCGTGGCTGTCCAACCACCGCTAAAGCAGCAGGGCATTAGGGCGTTACGAGGCACCATCCGACTGCTCGAAACCGCAGTGGAGCGACTGGAAGCTGAACCTGCACCAAAACAGATAAGAAGAGCAGCAGCGCCAGAGATGGCTTCTGAGAAGCCTTTGCCCCCGTCCTCACGACCACGCACTGGCAAACTGGCACCGCTTCTTTCGACTGCTACGCTACGGGAGAAGTGCCGAACGCTTTGGAGGCAGTTGCGGCAATCGTGGCGGGGTGTGCTGCGGCAACTGCGCGATCGCCTCCCTGCCTCTATTAACCGCACTTGGTCGGATCAGGCGCTGACGGGAGCGATCATCGGTATGGCTGTTCTTTTACTGTGGACAACATCAACCTCACTACCCGATCAGCCGCAGCCGACCACCATTGCCACATCGCCTGCGGGGAAGGTCGCGCCCTCACCAGCACCAACGCCCACTCCAACGTCCACTCCAACGCCACTGCCACCGCTTGTTAAGGCACCAGAAGCCCCACCAGTAGAAATCAGTCCATCTCCGGTTGCCCCGTCGCCCCTGCCTCCCCCTCTAAAATTGACACCAGAGCAAACGCTCATTGCCCGGATTCAAAATCAGGTAGGGGCAATCAGCAACCAGTATGCCAATGGACTAGTGCAGTCCATCCAGGCAAACTTTCGCAGCAGTCGCCTGCTTGTTTACGTTAGCGATGGGTGGTACGGGCTGAGTCGATCGCAGCAAGACCAGTTGGCGGGAGAACTTTTGAGCCGCACGCAGAAGCTGGACTTTAGTAAGTTAGAACTGATTGATGGAGCCGGAACGCTACTCGCCCGTAGTCCCGTAGTGGGAGCAGAAATGATTATCTTGAAACGTGCAAACAAAGCGACAGCGGCGGCTTAGGAACAAGAATTTAATCACCTCGGCGTTTTCCGTAGGGGCGCACAGCCGTGCGCCCCTACCTACGAACAATTTGTCGGTTTTATTTAATCCACGATCCTTAGGACAGCGTTTTTTTCAACCAGTACTGAGTTTGTCCAGGCGGATAATCATCCCATTGCGCTACGACACGATAACCCAACTTTTCATAGAACTCTCTTGCCTGAAAGCTATATG
>JACMKO010000005.1 GCA_014380065.1 Leptolyngbya sp. ES-bin-22
AATCCATAAGAGGACGTTGGGTAACTTCGCTTGCAACTGTTGCGCGGCTGCAAACATCACGGGCATCAGATACTTTAATTCTTGCTGACGAGAGGCCGGCAAGAGCACGATCGCCGATTGCTCTGCTGGAATGCCTAATGCTATACGAGCACTGTCGCGATCAAGTGCGCTTTGCATCCGATCGAGCAGCGGATGCCCGACCCAGGCAACCTGCCCGCCTTTGCGCTGGAAGTAGCTGGCTTCGCCTGGAAAAATTGCCAGAATGCGCGTAGTCGCCTTGACGACAAGATCCGACCGGAAAAGCTTAACGCCCCAAGCCCACCGATCGCCCCACACCCATTCTTGCGGTGCGATGTAGTAGACGATCGGGGCATCGGGAAACTGTTTTGGCAAATACTCACAGAACGCCAGATTCGGACCCATATAGTCAATGAGAACGATTAAAGCGGGTGGATGCTGCTGTAAATACCGCTTAGCCTGACGCTGCACGCGCAGGGTGGGCAGCACAAACGGCAGCGATTCAAAAATACCCATTGATCCGATCGCGCTGGTATGTGCCAAGAGGGTTGCACCTGCTGCTGCCATGCGATCGCCTCCCATTGCTAAAAGCTCTAGCGTGAGCCCTTGTTGCTCAGCCTGACGTTTCAACGCCTGAATTAACAGCGAACCCTGAAGATCGCCAGACACTTCGCCTGTGCTAATAAAGAGGCGAATGGCAGGGGCGACCGTTTGAGTTTCGAGTTTTGAGTTTTGAGTGAGGTTGGCTGACGGAGCATGCGTGCTATGCGCTTGACTCACTCCATCGCCACGCCCACTCTCGCTTTCCGGCTCAATCATCATCATCACCTGATAGTCCCATCCGTCTACCAGGAATGGGTCCACGTCGCCCTGCTTGTTGAGATAACTGCAAAAAGCGCTGGAGGTGATGGACGTGTTCATCATAGGGCAGCATTTCTAGCTTCTCCAGTGCCTCGTTGAGGGTTAGCCCAGAGCGGTAGAGGATGCGGAAGGCTTGCTTGAGCGCCTGAAAAGTTTGCCTGTCCGTAGCATCCAGAAAACCTGCACGTTTAAGCCCTACAAGGTTGAGCGATCGTACCTTGGCTGGATTGCCTTCAACCAAGGTGTAGGGTGGCACATCACGACTGATGCGGCTCATCCCCCCGACCATAGCGTGTCGCCCAATGTGGACAAACTGATGTACGCCAAAGACTCCACTTAAGCGGGCTTTCGATTCGATATGAACATAGCCTGATAGCGCCACCGCATTGGAGATGACAACCCGATCTTCAATGACGCAGTTGTGCCCAACGTGGACATATGCCATCAGCAGATTACCGTTCCCAATCACGGTGACTTCGTTGGCGAAGGTGGGGCGGTTGATCGTGACGTATTCGCGGATGTAGTTGTCGTCGCCAATGCTGACCAAGCCTTCAGAGCCGTCATACTTTAGATCTTGGGGTTCTGAGCCGATGGTAGCGCTGGGGAAAATACGTGTTCTCGCCCCAATCTCCGTCCAGCCATCCAAAACAGCATGGGGACCAATCGTGGTTTCTGGACCAACCTTAACCCGTGCCCCAACCACAGCGTAGGCACCCACCTGTACCGTTGGGTGCAAGTCAGCACCAGGATAAATCACAGCCGTTGGATGAATTAAGGTTGCCATAAGTTATCAGCGATCGAGGATGAGGTAAGAGCTTTTGTACATTAGGTGGTGGAAACTGACAACTCAGCAGACTCTTAGCCGTTGACGCGCACCAGACAAAATTTAGACAGAGGGTAGAAACCAGATAGACGTTAGAGGCATCATGCCGCAATCAGCCGCAAAACGCAAAAGAGGCTCAATCAACTAGCGCAAACTTTAGTTCACCCTCAGCGACCAGTCGCCCGTCTACTTCAGCACGTCCTTGCATCGCTCCAAAGCGACGGCGCTTTACAGATAAAAGTTCCACCGTCATGACGAGCTGGTCGCCTGGTACAACCGGATGGCGAAACCGCACTTTATCAATACCAGCAAACATAAAAAGCCCTCCTTGAACGTCTGCCATCTGGGTGAGCACAACGCCTCCTACCTGCGCCATTGCCTCCACGATCAGGACACCGGGCATGATCGGTCTTCCCGGAAAGTGCCCTTGAAAATGTGGCTCATTAAAGGTGACGTTTTTGATGCCAACGGCAAGCTTTCCTGGCACGTACCGAATAATGCGATCGACTAGCGAAAAAGGATACCGATGCGGTAAAAGCTTTTGAATTTCTTCAATCGAAATGATCACCTCTGCTTCTGAATGGGCATGCCCAGCAGTGATGCGATCGGGTTCAGCTTGAATCTGCGTGGTCACATGGCTGGAAGACGCACCGGGAGTATTGACATCAGTAAAGATCGACATGGGTTTAAGGCTTCGATAGAGGTGCGGTAGGGCTGGAAGACGCTGCTAGTCTTTAGAGCTTAGCGGTTCACAACTAACAACTTTTCTTGAATGCCCTTTCTGGTATGCCTGAGAGGCTTTAGGGCTTTACAACCAGCAGCTAGGAGTGGAGGGCAGCGATCAAGCTTGCTAGTTGAGTATGCAGATGGTGACTTGCTTTATATGCCAGAAAATGTGAGGTGGGAAAATTTCCTAGCAGACTCAAATCTCCTATTAAGTCTAAGAGTTTATGGCGCACTGGTTCATTTGGAAAGCGCAACGGTGGATTTAACCAGCCCTCTGAACCACAAACCAGTGCATTGTCCAGACTGCCGCCTCGAATCAGCCCCCGATCGCGAAGCGCTTCAATTTGATGCGCCAGCCCAAAGGTACGGGCTGGCGCAAGGGCAGCAGCAAACGTTAAGGAATCATCATGAGCCGCTTCGGGAGACCAACTGTACCACTGATGACCGATCGCAGGCAGATCAAAATCGATGCCGTAGGTAAAGCGGAGTTCGCTGGAGGGACGTGCCACCACAAACGCATCACCCTCTTGTACACAGAGCGGTGCTTGCAGTGCCCAGGTCGATCGAGCTTCTGTCTGGGCAACCGTACCGACTTGGGCGATCGCGTCTACCCATTCCTTCGCCGACCCATCCAACAGCGGTACTTCTGATCCATCGATCTCGATCCGAGCATTGTCCACACCCAATGCTGCTAAAGCAGCGAGCAAATGCTCTACCGTTCGCACCGTCGCCTCGCCCTGCGCCAGTTCGGTTGAGAGCATGGTCTGACGCACGGCTGCCACGTCTGCCCTGACCTCTGGCGCACCGGGTTGATCAACCCGTACGAAGTAGCGCCCTCGTCCAACGGACGCAGGTAAGATGCGCACCTGCACAGGCAAACCCGTATGGAGACCCACACCCGATCGCGCAAATTCAGCTTGTAGGGTATGTTGTAGCCCCTTCCCTAACTGCTGCGACCCTTCAGCCTGGTGCAGGATCGCGACACTCCTGGTACGAAGCAAGCTGTCTCCTGGCTGCCGACGTTTGTCTTGTTCCATCAGAAGCGCTCTCCAATGCCGAAGTGGAACTGCGTATCACCACTATCGTTGAGACCGAAGTCAATCCGAATGGGACCAAGCGGTGACTGAACCCGTAGACCCAAACCGTAGCCAAAGCCCTGACCAGGCTTACCCCTCACCCCTGCTGGATTACCAATGACATTCTTGCCAGTACCAAAATCAGTCGCGGCATCGATGAACAGAGCACCTGAAATCACTGAGAAGACCGGGAAGCGATACTCCGCTGTTGCCTGAATGAAGCTCTTGGCGCTGCCCAAGTCACCTTCGTCATAACCGCGCACAGAGTTGCTACCTCCTAAGGCAAAGGCTTCGTAGGGCGGTAGATCGCCTATTACAGTGCCCCCTTGAAGGTTGAAGGCGAACACTTGTGGGCAGTCTCCTGGCTTAGCTTTGGGGTCTCGACACGCTTTGGCAAGTCGCAGGAGGCGCGTGGGTACGTAGAAGCTATAGCTTGCACGGAGGCGGTTGAAGAAAATGCTGCCTGTACCTAGTGGGATAGACTGCTCAGTACCAAGCCGCAGCAGCGACCCTGCGGTGGGACGGAGTAGATCATTGCGTCGATCGCGCACCACGCCAAACTGCACCGTATATAAATCGTCTTTGCCCGTGCCGCTAAAGCTGAGATCGTTACCAAACTGGTCTCTGGGACTGAGTTCGCCATCACCGTCGTTAATTCTGACGCGCTGATACTGCGCACCCAGCGAGGCAGCCCATTCTGAACGAACATAGGGGTTGCCATTGAGCGGACGTGAGAAGCTAATGCCACCGCCCGTGCGCACGACTCTAGGTGTGTCGCCATTGGGCAGATCGACATCGGTGTCACCACCATCAAAGATGAGCGAGATCGTCTGCCGGCGGAAGAGGTTTACGGTGTAAGACGTACGGAACGGATCACCGCCAATCCAGGGATCGGTAAAGTTCAAGTCAAACAGCAGTTCTCGTATCCCTAGCTGCACTTCAGCCCCTAGCTTCTGGTTGTTACCACCTACGTTTTGCTGCTGGTAGCTAACCGTGCCAAACAGACCGCTAGCAGAGCTGATTCCAGCACCAGCCGCGATCGAGCCTGAGTTCTTTTCAACAACGTTGGCAACAACCACAACCTTGCGTGGATCTTGACCGGGAGAGAGCGACAGCTTTACATCCTCAAAAATCCCTAAACCAAACGCCCGCTGCAAGTCGCGTTCCACCTTGGTGCGGTTAAAGACCTGCCCTGGCTTCAATTCAAACTCGCGGGTAACAATAAAATCGCGAGTGCGTACCCGACATCCAGAAGGCTTACCCTCTTTATTCAAGACCGGGCTGCCCTGAGGATCACGAAGGAAGAACTTACCCTGCTCGTTCCGTGCACATTCGTTTCCATCCTTGTCGGTGTAGCGAACCTGGATACTTTCGACCACACCTTCGGCGACTTGAAGTGTCACAATACCGTCTGGCGAAACCTGCGGCGCGTCAACGACTTGAGCCAGCACATAGCCATTATCTTGATACCACTTGTTGACCTTCTTAATGCCTTCCTGTAACTGCACCAGGTTCAATACTTTGCCGTATTGGTTGCTGAAGGCATCGTTAAGCACGGGTTCTGGCAGCAGTGTGGTGCCGTTTAGCTGTACCTTCTGCAAAACAGGATTGAGCTGTACCTCAAACGTGACGCGTACACCGAGAGGCGTATCGGTCGGTACTGCCCGTACATTGGAGAAGTAGCCTGTCGCAAAGATTGCGTTGATGTCCTCCTGCAACTGGGTGCGCGTTGTAGTGCGTCCTGGTTGGGTGCGAATGACCTGATAGACCTCTTGCTGAATGTCTCCTTCAACGCCTTGTACGACGACTTCAATCACCAGCACTGGCGGTTCTTGTTCTGGAGTCTGTGTCGTTCCGGGTGTTGAGGGTGCAGTCGGTGATGGTGTTGCTTCCGGTGATGGCGTTGCTTCCGGTGATGGCGTTGTCGATGGCGCTGTCTCCAACGTTGGCGCTGGCGAAGGAGACGCTTCTGGCGCTGGCGTTACCTGGGGTGCCGAAGGCGTAGGACTGCCAGGAGTGATCTGGATCTGAGTTTGGGTTGGCGTTTCTTGTCCGGGTCCTGCTTGCGCGATCGCGGGCACTGCTGGCGATCGCTGACTAACTGGCATCCGCATCGTTGTCTGCGAAGCGGACAGCCCGCTGAGCAACTGTGCCTGGTTTGCTAAAGGAGATCGAGCCGCTGCTTGCACACGCGCCGGGTCGGGAGTCTCCCCTCTAGCGGTGCTGGATAAGCCCAGCGTTGCCATAGCAGCAAAAACTGCCACCAAAACTGGAGAAAAGCGCATATTGTTCGGATTAGTTGACACGTCCACACACCACGCCCTGTCTAAAGCAGGACCCACGAAACAGCAAAAACTCAGACCGATTAGACTTGGCGAACTTAAAAGAACTGACAAACTGTGAAATTTTACCGCATTGATTGGTACCAATAGTGGGCTTGATGTAATGAGTTCTCCACGATCGCAGTCAGAAGCCTGGAAAAACACCTAGTTAGAAGCCTGGAAAAACGGCTCTGGTACAAACCAATCGATCGCTATAGGGTATGCTGCAAAACTCTCTCCATCACTTGTTGGTACGCCAGCGCCACATCGCCTAAATCGTGACGGAAGCGATCTTTGTCCATCACGCGTTGCTTGGGATCATCATCCGTTTGATTCCAGAGACGACAAGTATCAGGGCTGATCTCATCTGCCAAAATAAGTCGCTGCTGCTGATCTAGCCCGAACTCTAGCTTGAAATCGACCAGCGTGATCCCACACTGCAAGAAAAAAGGCTTTAAGACATCGTTGATTTTGAGTGCCATAGCTCGTAATTGAGTGACCTGCTCCGCCGTGGCAAGTGCTAGCAATAGTAGGCGATCGAGCGTGAGCAACGGATCGCCGAGCGCATCATTTTTGTAGTAAAACTCCACTAGCGGTTGGTGCAACACAGTTCCCAGGCTCAATCCAGTCTGTTGACAGAGACTACCCGCTGCAATGTTCCTGACGACGACTTCAAGGGGCACAATGTTTACTGCTTGCACCCGCATCTCATTCGCACTCGTTTGCTCGATAAAATGAGTTGCAATGCCGCTGGCTTCAAGCTGCTTAAACAGGTGGCTAGCGATCGCACAGTTAAACGAACCCTTACCCTCAATGCTGCCGCGCTTCTGAGCATTAAAGGCGGTAGCATCATCTTTAAAATATGTCAGCAGCACCGCTGGATCATCAGTGGCATAGAGAATTTTAGCTTTGCCTTCGTAGAGCTTTGAGCGTACAGTCATGCAGAGATTAGTTTGTGGATTAAGATGTTTCTCAGTATCAATGTTTCTCAGTAAGCGTTTAAGCAAGCAGTCGCTTTGTTTCACCTACCAACGCATCGCCAGCGTCGTTCGTTGGATCGATCCACTCATTGTAGCCCCCTGTGATCCCATCCCTTCATCCTTAGCTTTAGCTGAGGCAGGCTAGAACTGTAAAAACGAGCCTAGTGACAGTCTAGTGAGGTCAGTCTGACCATCCGTCTCGTCTCTCATGACCCACGAGCGAAAGTGATGCCCTATTTGCGTTTAACCATCATTTTATCGATCGGTATGCTGACAGCGTGTAGCGCTGTCAATCGTGGCTTTGCTGATGGTTCAAGTCAAGCGCTAACGACTGACTCGACCCAGCTAGGAACGACATCATCACAGGCTGCTTCAGCACTAGGCAATTTTATTGCTGCCCGCAGGCTTGCATGGGAGGCAGCCGTGCTGGTGCAGCGTCCCCCACATCCAGTCGAGACGTGGCAAGCAGCACGGGTTAAGTGGAGGCAGGCAATTAATCGTTTAGAAACGATTCCTGAAGGGACAGCGGTTTCAGCACAAGCGAAGGAGAAAATTGCAGTTTACCAGGTTAACTACGCGGCAATTAGCGATCGCCTGACCACCGAAACCGCTGCTGTTGATAGGTTTAAAGCGGCTCAAACGCTGGCATGGCAAGCTGCGATCACCGTGCAAAAGCCGCCTCACTCACTCAAAGTTTGGCAACGTGCAAGCCAAAAGTGGGAGTCTGCGATCGCACTGCTACAGTCGATTCCACCGACCACCGCGATCGCCGCACAAAGCCAAGCAAAACTGATCACGTATCGCAATAACCACAGCGCCATTAACCAGCGCCTTGCCGCTGAGAGGCAAGCACTTCTAACGCTCAAAAAGTTTTCAGCGATCGCCGCCAACCTGAGCAGCATACCGGATAACGTCTATCAGGCAAATTTGACCCCGCAACGGATTGGCATTAGTTACGAAGACTACACCCGCCTAGTACAGGAACTACAGCAGGCGTTTAACCAGTTTGCATCCCAACCAGATGCCAGGAACCACCCTGTTTATCCAGTGCTAGTAGAGGCGATCGCTGATCATCAAGCTGTTCTTAAACTGTGGAAAGCTTACCTGGCATTCAAAGCAGCCAATACGCAATGGCTCTACGATGATGTTTTTGATCAGCTAGCGCCCATCTCCTTCACGGACGCTACTCTGCTAAGTCAGAAGTACGGCTTGAAGACGGATGCGAGCGGCACAAAAGTGTCCCTCCGCCTCACTGCCTGGACAATCTGGCAAAAAAATAGCCAGCACATGCAACAGGTACAGCAGCAGATGCTGAGCCTGAACTGAGGTGAGACAAGAGCGAGTAGCAGGCGATGATGTTGAAAATATAGCTATAGACAGATTGGTTAGGACGGGGTGCAGGGGTTCCACCCCTGGCTGGGGGCAACGCCCCACGCCCCCTCTGATCCCAATGTCCTAACCTTGGTGGCGACAGCTATAAGCCATGAAGCGCAGTCAAGTAAGGCGCTAAGGACACGGTAAACGCTGCAACTCAGACGCTGCAATCTCTCTGTATCCGTTATCTTCCTGACCCCGCACCGTTACCCCCTCACACCTTCCATGTCCATTTCGCCTGAACGCTCTACACCAACTTGGCTGACAATTTTTCGCCTTCTACGCTGGGACAAACCAGCAGGTCGCCTGATTCTCATGCTTCCTGCCTTGTGGGCAGTTGTCCTTGCGGCACGGGGCGCGCCACCTTTGGCATTAGTAGGAGTCATTGTTTTAGGTACGCTTGCGACCAGTGCCGCAGGCTGTGTTGTAAACGATCTTTGGGATCGGGACATTGACCCCAAAGTTCAGCGTACACGTAGCCGCCCTCTGGCTGCACGCACATTATCGGTCAAGGTTGGGATCGTCATTGCGTTAGTCGCCTTTGGCTGCGCGTGGGGATTGTCGCTCTATCTCAACCCACTCACGTTTTGGCTCTGTGTCGCAGCCGTCCCTGTGATTGTGCTTTACCCGCTTGCAAAACGCATTTTCCCCATTCCGCAGTTGGTCTTAGCGATCGCCTGGGGGTTTGCAGTCCTCATTAGCTGGAGCGCTGTGAGCTGTAACGCCACTGCCGCACCCACTCCCTGTCTAGGCACTGCCACATGGCTGCTATGGGGCGCAACTGTACTCTGGACGCTTGGCTTCGATATCGTCTACGCCATGTCCGATCGCGAGGACGATCGCCGTCTTGGCATCCAATCTGGCGCACTCTTCTTTGGTGCCTATGTCTCTCACGCAGTCGGCATCTTTTTTGCGGGTACAGTGCTGTGTTTGCTGAGATTAAGCGTTGTCATGTCGCTGGGACTGGCATTCTGGATCGCGCTGACGATCGCTACCATTCTTTGGGTTTGGCAATACTACCGCCTGTGTCAAAAAACGATTCCTCATCGCCTGTATGCTCAACTGTTTCAACAAAACGTTGCGATCGGCTTTGTCTTGCTAGTCGGTATGCTTTTAGGCGCAAGGGGATGAGGTGGACATTAAAAAGCTGGATCAGCCACAGCCAACCCAGCACAGGATACTAGTTACTTAGTGAAAGCGTAACCGAACGATGAAAGGGCTTAGTGTTTAGGGATCAGTCTGCAACACTTGAGGCTGAAGGAGCGTCACCATTTGCTGAATACCGCGATGGATGCGACGAGTAACAGTCATGGGGCTGACACCAATCTGCTCAGCGACTTCTTTGCGGGAGAGATCTTGGATGAATACAAACTCGATCGCCTGTCGCGTTTTATCTTCCAACTGGTTGAGCGCCCGCTGAAGTTGCTGCCGATCTTCTTCCAAATTTTGCAAGGTTTGATAGTGGGCATCGGGCAAAGTATCGCCTAGCGTCATGGGCGAATCAATTTGCTGGCAGATGGTAGCATCCAGGCTGAGCGGCAAACGGTTTTTGGTGGCTAGCTTACTTTCACGCCATTCGTTTACCGTTACGCCCAGTGCCTCAGCAATTTCGTTATCGGTGGGCTGATGACCTGTGGCTTCCATGAGCGCTTCGCGAACCCGCTGCCCTTCTTTGTTGAGTTGTTGCCAGCGACGGGGAATTTTAACGGTACCGCTGCGATCGCGCAGAAAATGCAGCATCTCACCGCGAATATAAGGCACCGCAAAGGAACTGAACGCACAACCTTGATGAGGATCAAAGCGCTCGATCGCACGAATCAAGCCCAGGTAACCAATTTGTTCTAGATCTTCATATGGCTCAGCGCATTGGTGGCTAACGCGATGAGCAATCTTTCTCACTAAGCCTGCGTTTAACTGTACCAGTTGGTTGCGAATCTTGACCGAGGGCTGCTGATGGTAGGACATCAGCAATTCCATACCGCGAGAACGAATCGAGGGTTGAGTAGCCATCATCTGCAGGTCACCTTCACTTCAGTGTTGAGCTTATTGTTCTGCACACGTGGGGGGG
>JACMKO010000583.1 GCA_014380065.1 Leptolyngbya sp. ES-bin-22
AAATTGGTCAGTAGCGATCGCCTGCTCAATGACATCCGTTGGTCCATGCGTTGAAAAGCCAACGTAGCGAACTTTGCCCTGTGCTTGCAGAGTCCGTACCACATCCAGACAGCCACCTGGACGGATGCAAAAATCCAGTAACTCAGGCGTATTGATGCCGTGTAAGCCCAGCAGATCAACGTAATCCAGCTTCAAGTACGATAACGATTGGTCAAACGTGCGCCGAAAGGCTTTGGCATCTGCAACAGGAGAAATTTTCGTTTGGACGATCAGCTTTTCGCGGGGAAGAGTTGGCAAGATTTGCCCTAGCTGCATTTCTGAGGTGCCGTAGCCCCGTGCGGTTTCAATGTGGTTGATGCCTAGCTCTAGCGATCGCCGGATCGTTGCCTCCAGATTTGCCTGATTGTCAGCCGGAATCTGCTTGAGCGAAACATCCTGCCATTTGTGCTGATATCTCATGCCACCGCACGAAAAAACAGGCATCGCTAGCCCCGTGCGCCCAAATCGACGATATTGCATGGATAAAGCTAAGTGAGTGTATGTGAGTGAAACGATAGAAACAGGCTTATGGTGAGTGGATTCTCACCACAAACGTCTGACCTCTGACTCCCGACTTCTAATTTGACACTTCCGCCATCTCAATCACGTGACCGTCATAGTCTTTCACGAGAAAGTTTAGCGGCTTCTCTTGCCGGATCTTGTGCTTTACGTTTCGCATTTGCACACGCAGCAACACTTGCTCCAGGCAATCGCGATCGAAACACACGTGACGCTGACGATTCTTCTCACCCATGCTGGCTCCAGCAATCACGTGCAGTTGGGTATTCTTCTTCAGTTGATACCACAGTCCTTCTGGGGTGCTGGCAGTGTTAATCGCGGTTCGCCCAATCCCAGGAGTGACGTACAGGGGGTCGATCGCCGCTGTTCCCAACGACTGCTCGTAGTTGTAGTAGTAGTGGAGGGGAATATCAGCCGCCGGTAGCTCCAATAGCCCTTCGTAGAGGTTACGCGCCAGTTGCACATCCGACACCATAATGGTGTGTACCTTTGGTGCACTGGTCAAAAACATCCACATCGCCACCGCATACGCGCCCAGCAGCATCACCATAATGCCCTGAGTCGAAAACAGGGTATCCAGTCCAGGAATGGCTGCTAGCGGCAGAGAGTAAAAAAGAGCCTGCATATTACTAATAGGTATGGTCATAAAGAGAACGAGGCAACCATTGTTTAAGGCGGCGAAAGCGAAACAGCAATGTGTTTGTGGCTAGTTCAAGGTTGGGCACCTTTGACCATTGTATCAAGAAGAAATGTGGTAGAAAGGCAGACGTTGAAAGTCAGTCAGTCAGAGAGGCAGAGGAGTCAGTCCCCGTCTCCCATTGCTTACCAATTTATGAAAAATCGTGTCAATTTACCAAAAACCGCTTATATATAGGGGGCATTCGTTTGTACAACTAGCTGGCAACTTGGGCTGTGTCCATTCCTACCTTCCCTGCGATTCCGTCTTTTCCGGAGTGTAATCATCCGGTAGTAAAAGAGCTGACGCACTACAGTGATCAAGATTTGCTGACCCTATTTCAACGCTACCCGGACTCTGGGCAGTACTTTACGGCAATTTTCTGCCGCTATAGCCCGATGGTCTACACGCTGATTCGGCACTCGGCACGATCGCCCGTCCAGGCAGACTATCTGTTTGGCAATACCTGGCGGCATATCTTTCACGAGTTGGGCGGTGTCGATTTGCGGGCTGGCAGCAGCGAAAGTGAGGCTGGCATGACGCTGCAAAGCTGGCTCATTAACGTGACGGCAATCTGCATTAATCGCGCTGAACTGCCACCTGTGGAAGCGATTCAATACAACCTGGAAGCTGCGCCGCCGCCCTTGTGGTGCTACATCGAGCGAGCGCTGGATCAAATGCCGCCCACCCTGCGGTTAATTGTGCTCATGGCGCAAACCTTTAACTGGAGTGAAACGCGGATTTCGGCGTATCTGCGGGCAGAGGGTGAAGTGATGTCGCCCGCAGCGGTACGATCGCAGGTGCAAGAAGGCTATCGGCTGCTGGAAGCAACCTTGCCAAACGATGTTCGCACCATTTACCTGGAAGGGAATTCTAGAAGCGGGTTGGGCTTTAGCGCTGCCTCAATGGAACCGAGCGTTGAGTAGCTGCCAGCCCTACCTATCCACCCATTACTCGCTGGAGGCAGGCTGATGAAGCGTTGGGGCATAAGCATTCTGAGTCAATCTATTGTCTTGAGCGCGATCGCGCTGCTTCCTGTCAGCGCCGCAGATTTAAACCAGCAGTTGAATTTGAATCAGCAGTTGAATGTGCCGCTGAACAACGGTACGCGAGGATCATCCAGAGATGAAGCCGATCGGCTGCTGCAACTGGGCAAGGATCAGGACTCTGACGGGTCGCTGGTCGATGCCGTGCAGTCCTGGCAGCGAGCGCTGAGGCTCTACCAAAATCTGGTCGATCGCTCTGGTGAGGCGCTCGCCTACGGTTATCTTGGGTCAGCCTATTCTCGACTGGGTCGATCAGTCGAAGCCGAAGATGTGCTGCGCCGACAGTTGGCGATCGCCCGTGATGGTCAAGATTTTCAAGGACAAATCTACGCGCTAAACAGCCTTGGCAGAGTATTGGCGCAGCGGGGTGGCGTTCGATCAGGAGAATCTCTGTTCAACGAAGCCCTTGCCATTGCGACCAGTATCAACAGTGCCGATGGTGCGGCTCTCACACACGATAGTTTGGGGCTACTGGCGTTTGGTTTGGGCGATCGCGATCGCGCCCTTGACGAATACACGATCGCGCTTACAGCCGCACGTCGAGCCAGCAGTCCCACGCGAGAAGCCACCACGTTGAACAATCTGGGCGCTCTGTATCAAGCGGCAGGTAAGTACCGCGACTCGATGAAGTATTACGGACTGGCAGTGAAGCTGACTGACATCAACCGCGATCGCCCCAACCAGTTTCGCGCGATCGATGGCATGGTGGCGGCTCTCAACACTATCGGCGGCTACAAGCAATCTCTGGAGCTGCTCAATGATCGCCTGCGAGTGGCGCACATGCTGGAGAACGATCGTCAGGAACTTGTGTCGCTGCAAGCGTTGGGGCAGCTTTATGAAAAAGTGGGCGATACGCCAAACGCACAGCAGAGCTACCAACAGGCGATCGAGGTTGCCCGGAATTTGGACGATACTCAACAAGAAAGCATCTTACGAGAAAGACTCGTCAGCCTGACGCGAAAGTAGGAGGGTTATCACTACTAGGACGCGCTGATTTTAACTCTAAGTCAGGTGTCTATAATGAAGCCATTGAGCTGGGCGATCGTCTCCAGCACACCCCTTGTATTAAGTGTATGGATGACTTACTGAAAGAGTTTAATGACCTGTTTGATCAGGGCGTTGATGGCTTGCTGGATATCGTGAGAGTGATTGAAGGCAGGGGAGAGCCAGAATCATTTTCGGCGGACATTAAGCGTGCGACTCGCACTGATGGGGACGATCGCCCAGAGAACGCTTCTACGGTGGACAGTCCTGCCCGTGTCGATCGCGCAGCAACCGCAGAAACGGATGTCATGAACGCGCCACCTGACGTTCCAGTGTCGCTCAAGGGCGTTGGTGGTTTGTCCGATGTGCTGCGAGAACTGCGAGAACTGGTAGAACTGCCGCTTAAGCGCCCAGATTTGCTGACGATGCTGGGACTGGAGCCAACATCGGGTGTGCTGCTGGTGGGTCCACCGGGCACAGGGAAAACTTTGACGGCTCGTGCTCTGGCTCAAGATCTGGCGGTTAACTACATCGCGATCGTCGGTCCAGAAGTGATGGGCAAATACTATGGAGAAGCCGAAGGTCGCCTGCGAAGTCTGTTTCAAAAAGCGGCGCGATCGGCACCTTGTATCGTGTTTATCGACGAGATTGACAGCCTTGCGCCCGATCGCTCCCAGGTTGAAGGCGAGGTTGAAAAGCGTGTGGTGGCTCAACTGCTGAGCTTAATGGATGGTTTTGCCAAAACGAAAGGTGTGATTGTGCTAGCCGCAACGAATCGTCCCGACCATCTCGATCCAGCGCTGCGCCGACCAGGGCGGTTCGATCGTGAAGTGCATTTTCGTGTGCCTGATCGAGCGGGACGGCTGGAAATTCTTAAAATTCTCACGAAAACAATGCCGCTTAGTGGTGTGGATCTGGGCGCGATCGCCGATCGCTCCGTTGGCATGGTGGGTGCTGACCTCAAAGCGCTCTGCCAGAAAGCCGCCTACACAGCCCTACGTCGGTTTGTGCCGTCTCCCAATGCTCCCATTCCAGCGACGATGACGGTAAATCAGACAGACTTTCTTCACGCGACCAAACAGATCAGACCTGCGGTACTGCGATCGGTGGAGATTGAAACGCCCAACGTTGCGTGGGACGCGATCGGCGGGCTAGACAGCCTCAAGCAAACCTTGCAGGAAGCGGTTGAAGGCGCATTGCTCTATCCTGAGCTTTACCATCACACCAAAGCCAAAGCTCCGCGCGGCATTCTGTTGTGGGGACCTCCAGGCACGGGCAAAACACTTCTTGCAAAAGCCGTTGCCTCCCAAGCCCGCGCCAATTTTATTGCCGTCAACGGTCCTGAACTGCTGAGCAAATGGGTGGGTGCCTCAGAGCAGGCAGTACGAGAATTATTTGCCAAGGCGCGACAGGCTGCACCCTGCGTCGTTTTTATTGATGAATTGGATACGTTAGCTCCAGCGCGCGGTGGACATGGCGATACAGGCGTGAGCGATCGCGTTGTGGGTCAACTGCTCACAGAACTGGATGGCTTGCACGAATGCCCCAATGTTCTGCTGGTGGGAGCCACAAACCGCCCAGAAGCCCTCGATCCGGCTTTATTGCGATCGGGACGGTTGGATTTGCAGCTAAAGGTTGATCTCCCTGATGAAGCGAGTCGTCTGGCGATTTTGCACGTACACAATCACGATCGCCCCTTAGCAGCAGTCGATCTAGCGCCTTGGGCAACTCAAACAGAGGGCTGGAACGGTGCTGACCTGACGCTGCTGAGCAATCAGGCTGCTTTAGAAGCCATCCGTCGCTATCGTCGTGAGGGCTTGAGTAACCCTGGTGCCATTCAGATCACGGCTGACGACTTTACGACGGCATACCAACGGTTGCTTGAGCAACGTCCCTAAGCGTTATCAGCGCCTCTTGCGTCGTCAGCGCCATTCTACACTTGGAAGCAACGTGGTTTAAAAGAATACGCTTATAGAGACAGAACACATGGCTGCATCCCCATGCCACGACCAATTGAGTTTAGAAGACCAGGCTGTACGGTTTGGCAAGCAGGCTGTAGAACTCGGTTTGATTTCAAGCTTTGTGGTGCCTTATTTTCCCGATGCTTGGGTCTTTTACGTCCCCAAGGAGAGCCAATCGGAGCCGTTAACACCCGAAGAAGCATACCTGCACTTGAAGCAACTCGTGATGCATTAGTTAAGTGCACTCTATGCTTGTTTAGAGCAATGCTTTTTCGATTGCTTGAAAATCATTGCGATCCAAAAGCAAGTATGAGGCTATCTGAGTTGCTCCAACTTCTGCCTGATCAAACGTTCAACGTCCTCAACTTCAGCACTCGATCGTGGCAGGTCAAACGTCTCCGGTGATGCCTCAGCAGTGAAGCGATCGACAAACGCATGAAACGCTGTCCGATCGTTAGGATGGGTAATGAGGTAGGCTCTGAGTGCTGGTTTGGTCATTTCATTAAAGTCAGGCATGATCACAAAAACCTCCAGAGACCGTTACGATAAATCTCTATTTCTATATTATCTCCAGCCAAAACGAAGACGTTACCTGTTCGCTCATCCAAACGCACAACGAAGATTGGCGTAAAAGCGTTCGTTAAGGACTGGCACAAGATGACACACCTGATACCTTGTTCAGCAGTTGGCAAACTTGTATATCCCTAGAACCAGGTCACTCTAGCTTAGAGTATCAGGTGAAGGCAAAACGGGGCAAACCGTAACTAGCTTTTTCCCTTTCCAGCCTCGCTCAAGCCGTGCCATAATGATGCGACTGTTACCTGAGCACGCTAATGGTACAAGCACCACCACGTTTAGACGCTATCCATAGCGTTGAAAGAGCCTTCGAGCCGAGTGTCGATCTTCACTTTCGGTTGCCTGACCCAGAGGATGAGCAGATCCCAGAACTGGAGTTTCAGGAGCAGGTAGAGCAAGCTTGGCAGGTGTGCGATCGCTTCGACCTCCAAACCGATATTTGGCGTGGACGTATTTTGCGGGCAGTGCGCGATCGTGAAAAGCGGCATGGTGATGGGCGCGGCACCGGCTTTCTCAACTGGCTGAAAGATCGGGAGATCAGCAAAAGTCAGGCGTACACGATGATTGAACTGGCAAATAGTGCTGATACGCTGGTGGATGGCGGTTATCTGGAACCAGAGGATGTCAACCAGTTCAGCAAACGCGCGTTTGTGGAAACCGCGCACTCGGCTCCTGAAGTGCAGCAAATGGTCAGTGATGCGGCTCATCGGGGCGATCGCATTACCCGTCGCGAAGTCCGTCAGTTGTCAGATGACTGGACTGCCATGACTTCCGATCTGCTGCCCACCGAAGTCAAGCAGAAAGCGGCTGATCACACCATTCCAGCAAAATATCTGGCTCCGCTGGTAAAGGAAATGCAGAAGCTGCCAGAGAGTCACCAGACTGCGATTCGTGCAGCCGTCGCAGACACGCCCGACATCGATACGCTGAAGCAAGCCACCTCTGAAGCTCGCTACCTGTGGCGCTACCTGGAGGCTGCGGCAAACGTGCAGGCATTGAATAACGAATCGCTGGATTTGGAACTGGCATTGGAAGAAGCGCTCCGCCTCGGTTGCCTCAGTTCTGCTGCCGACTTGGTGAACCATGCCGCCCAGCTTGAGCAAACCGTGACGAAACTCTACCTTACCTGGAAACGACTCAATGCCCTGTCCGAGCGTCTTTACCTCGATAGTGGTGCCAGTACTCCCCATTTGAGAACCCTCCTCAGTTGCCTGACTCACCTCTCTGGCGACATCATCGAAACTTCATTGACGGGCGGCGGCGATCGCACCATTCGTCTACAAGTACTAAGCAATGTAGATGTGGAGGTGCCTTAAATCAGTTACCGAACTGATTTCGCAGGGGTGTTTTGAGAAAGTTTGAATTTGTAGTAGATGGTCCACCCGTATCTCAACAAGCTCGCAGGCGCGAAAGGCTGAGGGCATGGAAAGCCTATGTTAGACAAGAGGCAGAGAAATTTTGGTCATCTGAGCAAAGAATAGCCACTGGATTGGTTATGCTTCAAGTAACTTACTTTTATGATGCCATCTCAATTGATGTGGACAATATCGTCAAACCGATTCAAGATGCAATCATCGGCTTAGTTTACGTTGACGATGAACAGGTAACAGATGTCTTAGTCAGGAAAAGAGATTTATCAGGTAACTTGAAAGTAGAGAATATGACTCCAGCACTGGCAGAAGGCTTTGCTCGTGGTAGTGAGTTTCTACATATCGTTGTAGTGGATGCTCCAGACCAAGAGGTAATCACCTGATGGTAAACTTGACAGCCAATCTTGAAAGAGAACGCTTAATTCAAGTAGCAGAAGAGTATCGTGAGCAGGGTTACGAGGTTCTCCTTCAGCCGCAGCTTGAGGAATTGCCTGATTTTCTTAAGGGCTATCGTCCTGATCTGCTAGCACAACGAGGAGCTGAAAGAGTCGTTGTCGAAGTTAAATCACGTTCTTCACTTGATGCTTCCTCTACTCAAAGTTTCCGCTCCTTAGCCCAGGAAATCGAGAAACATCCTGGTTGGAGATTTGAGTTGGTAATGACTAGCTCAAGCGATTCAACGTACTCTACTCAAGTAGAAGGAACGCTTCAGGAACGGGAAATAGCATTGCGGATAGAAGTGGCAAAAGAACTTGCAGATAACTATCCAGAATCAGCAATTCTTTACGCATGGTCGTTAGCCGAGGCAACATTAAGACTCTTGGCAGAAAGAGAAAAATTGAGTCTGCAAAGGTTTGATTCAGCTTATTTGTTAAAGTATTTAGTCACCGAAGGCGTAATCTCCAAAGCTGAGTATGATCTGTTGAGAAATTCCTCTTCATTGCGTAATGCTATCGCTCATGGCTTTAGAGCGACACAATTAACTTCAAGTTCTGTTTACGAACTGATTAATGTGACAGAGCGATTGCTGCGATCTTCAACTACAGACGAGCAAGAAGGCTAAGGGCTTCACAAAAATTAGTTGCATTTAATGTGTGTGAACGATCCGCTTACTTTTGGAACCATTGTTTGCATTTTTGCCACAAATGGCGGGGGTTCAGCCAATGCCGATAGCGCTCTGCAACCTCCTTACCCACTAGCAACGCACCGCCCCAAAAAAGCACCTCACCGAGAATCAGCAGTCCCGGCACGATCGCGGCTTTTTGGGCAAGCGTTAATGGCAGCAATGGAACGGCTGCGATCGCCAGCCAGACCAGACAGGAAACGACAATGAGAATGACACCAAGTTGCTTCATGCTCAACGTTTAGCCTCTTCTAAACCCTCCCCTTATGATGAAACACATCTGCGTTTTCTGCGGCTCTAATCATGGCACCCGATCGGCTTACAAAGCGGCGGCTCAAGCACTGGGGCAAGCGCTGGTCGGTCGTGGACTGGGCTTAGTCTATGGCGGCGGTAATGTGGGCTTGATGGGCACGATCGCAGATACTGTTGTGGCAGCGGGAGGAAAGGCGATCGGCGTGATTCCCCAAACCTTGGTAGAGAAAGAGTTGGCTCACAAAGGGCTATCACAGCTTCATATCGTTAGCTCTATGCACGAACGCAAAGCGATGATGGCAGACCTCTCGGATGGCTTTATCGCGCTTCCGGGCGGCTTTGGCACCTTTGAAGAATTTTGCGAAGTGCTGACTTGGGCGCAGCTTGGGTTCCACCAAAAACCCTGCGGTTTGCTCAACGTAGAGGGCTATTACGATCCATTGCTCGCTATGTTTGATCGCGCCACTGAGGAACAATTCGTGCGTCCTCCTCACCGATCGCTCGTTTTAGAAGCACAAGACCCCGATCGCCTGTTGGACAAGCTTGCTACCTACGAGCCGATTACCGTGCAGAAATGGATCGATCGTGAGGAAACCTAGACCTGGCGATCGGGAAAGATAGAAGGCACATGTGCTTTGACTGTATGGCGCGACGCTTTAGGTGAAACCGTCTACATAGCAATCGTGTCCTACCTAGGGGAGAGGTGTGACTTATCTCTTCTGACTGAGGGAAAGATTAGGAGCAAAGACGAAGATTAGTGGTGTAAATAACAAATCTATTTCCAGCCTTGTGCATGGCTAATGTACGAGGTGGAAGGGGGAAAAATGGCTCTAGGACATCACAAGCGTGCAGTTGGCACCTTCTCCAGCTATCGGGATGCGGAAGTTGCTGTAAGTGAATTAAGAGATAGTGGTTTTCCAATGGATCGCGTTTCTGTTGTGGGACGCGATACCGATCGCGCTGCTGAAATCGCTGGCACTGATGCTGGTACTAGCTTGGACAACAAGGGCAAGCAAGTAGCGCATGACACTCAGGCAGACGAAGGCGCGAAAAAGGGTGCCGTCGCAGGTGGAACCCTCGGTGGACTGACAGGTCTGCTAGTTGGTCTAGGCGCACTCGCCATTCCTGGCATTGGTCCTGTGATGCTAGGCGGAGCACTGGCAACCGCCTTAGCAACGACCATTTCTGGTGGCGCGATCGGCGCTGCCGCGGGTGGTCTGGCTGGTGGTTTGGTTGGTCTAGGCATTCCCGAAGACCGTGCAAAGGTGTACAACGATCGCGTTTCCAAAGGCGATTATCTGGTCATTGTAGACGGATCTGAAGACGAAGTGCGAAAGGCAGAAGCCATCCTGAGCCATCGTGGTATTCAGGAATGGGGCATTTACGATGCGGCAGGCAATGAGAATGCCGATCGTGAGACCTTTCCAGCCGGAACACTCTATCCACCTGGAACGCCATACCCAACGGGCGAAACCGCAACAACCCGTCGCGACCCGCTGCTCTAGACGTACGTCAATTTTTAGCAAGGCGATTGAGAGGCGATTGATCGCTCTCGATCGCCTCTTTTTACCAATCTAATTTGAACGAGGATACTGAAATGAAAAAGATTGCACTTTTACTGCTGAGCGGCGTTTTGATCGTGAGTGCAGCCGCCTGTAACAATGCTAAAACGACTTCAGATGCACCAAACTCGACTGACAATAACGGTCAGGTGCCAAAAGCTGAAAACGCCCAAACTGCTCAAAGTGATGCCACAAACGATGTGCGTAAAAAGCAGATGGAATCTGACATTCGGGCACGCGAACAGCGCAATGACGCGGGTGGCGATCAGATGAAGCGGGCAGACGGTGATCTGGAAAGCGAAGTACGCACCAAGCTGGAAGCCAATATTCCTAACGGTAAGCTCACCGTGAACTCTAAAGATGGTGCGGTGACCGTTGCTGGAACAGTTCCTGTCCAGGCGCAACTTGCTAAAGTTGAACCCTTGGCAAAGGAAATCAAGGGGGTTAAGAGCGTGGCTGTAAAAGCAACTGTTGCTGCTCCAGTGAAAAAGTAACCAGAGCACTCTAGTTCGACTCCACTTTTTTAAGACTCCGCTGCCGTCTGTCAAGATAGCAGCACTCTGTAGGGACGTTATACCAATTTGCATTGAAAAGACGACATATCTTGTAGGGGCAAGGCATTGCCTTGCCCCTACCCAGAGATTGGATCTGTAGCTGTCATGCTTTAAATTGGTATTCGATGTAGCGTCCCTACAGAATAGGAATTTTGAAACATAGATGAGCTTTCTTATTGCCGCGATCGCAGCCAGTATTCCAGGCTCACCAGAAGCCAGAGCTTCACACCATAGCGTCCCCAGGTGTCACCTGTATAATCGAGCCAGTTGCGGATGAGTGACTGGTTGAGGTAAGGCGCGATCGCAGCTTGGCGGTTTAGTAAGAGTGATCGTGCCTGACGGTTCCAATGTTCACGAAACCCACGCTGCACAGGCACCATCATGCCGCTCTTAGGGCGTTGGAGGATAACGGTTGGTAGCAGATCGGCTACGGCTTGCTTCAGTACCGCTTTTTCTTGTGTGCCTGAGAGCTTGTGTTCCGGTGGAATGGTCATACTCAACGCGACGACCTGCGGATCGAATAGGGGCGATCGACCATCGATTCCGACTGCATGGGTCAGATTGTTTACCTTCGTCAAAATTTGATCTGCGCCTTTGAAGGTGATGTTGAGTGCCATCAGCCGATTTAGATAGCGAGCGTCTGATTGAAGCGTTCCCGTAAACACCGATGATTCTGCCTGCACGGCTGACCAAATTTCGGGCTTGAGCAGTTGAGGCAAATCGATCGCGCACTTTTGGAACGAAGCCAAGTACGCCTGCAAAGCCTCCTGCTGCGTCACGCTGCCATAGAGTGCATTGATCAGCATCGGTTGGTTTTTAGGTCCACCAAAGCATGGATCGCCACCTTCCCCATTTAGCACTGTTTGTACCGTTTCGGCTGCCAACCGTCCCAGCAGTAGATTGGGCACTGTCAGCGGGTCGCCGATCGGGTCATCCAGCGCCGCCATCGTTTCTGGTAGATGCTCCCACATGTCCTGAAAGGTAATTTCTAAAACATGGTGCTGTGCCTGGCAGTGTTGCGCCACCAAGCTGGAAAACTCCAGTTCGTTAGGGCAATCTGCACCAAAATGGATGGAATAAGTGTGCAGTGGCGCATCATGAAATTTCGCTGCTAACGCGGTAATGCAGCTAGAATCCAACCCACCAGAAAGAAACGCACCCACAGGTTTTCCTGCTGGTAGATACGCCTGCACAACGTCGTCTAGCACCTTGCGGAGTTGATCGCCGTGCCACTCTAACGGCTTTTCAGGATGGGTGATGTGTTCTTGCAAACGCCAATACGTCTGCACAGCATCACCAGGCATTTGCACCGTGCTACCAGGGCGCACTTCTCGTACCTGTCGCCAAAGGGTACGCTCTCCAGGCACAAACGCACAGCAAAGATAATCTCGCAGTGCCACCAAATCCAGTTCAGAGGAGCAGTGGGGCGCGATCGTCCCCAGTTGGGGTGCGATCCATCGGGTTGCACCTTCTGTTGTGTAGTAAAGCGTGCGAATGCCAGAGCGATCGCGCCCTAGCCAAAGCTGCTGCCGTTCTCGATCCCACACGGCTAAAGCAAAGGCTCCTGGCAGCTTTTCCCATGTTGCCGTGCCGTACTGCTCCCAGAGATGAGCGACAAGGCGACGATCGTGGTCAAACGTTGGCGCGTCATGCGTTTCTGGAACAGGTATCCCCCACTGCTGCATGAAACCAGTGCGATCGGGAAACCACACATCGCCAACGACCACAAAGCGCTGACTGGTGCTGATGACGAACTGAGGATGCACGCGATCGCCAGACACGATCATCAACTGCTCATCCCGCCAAAGCACATCTTCCGTTACGTGACTCAGCGCACCATACGCCAACTGCCAAGTGCCAGCAGTCGCGCTCGATTGCTGCGTAGCAGTCGGCAACCATCCACGCCACCATTGATCAAAACTCACAACCGCTTACATCATGCAACATGGCAATCTTAGATGATCAGCGGTCAGCCAATGGTCGGCTTTAGCCTTGTAGCTCGATCAAGGCAGCTATGAAGTAACCCAAGAATGCACTGTAGCCCCTGGCTGATAGCCAATAGCTACCGCTCCAACTGTCTAATCAATGCGAGCGTTTGATTTTTGAATGTCACGTGCCATCGCCCGAAAGGTATCCAGGCTAGAGTCTGCACGACGACGTTCTTTCGGATCTTTGACTTTAGGTGGATTGTCGGCTCGTGGTGCTGTCCAGCCGCTAATAGAAGGCGCTTGCGGTGCAAAGGTTGACGACGCTGTTGTTTTAGCAGCGACTTGTGCTCGTTGTGCAGCGATCGCCTGCTCTTTTTGTGCTAGCGATCTCTGAAGCGAGGACACGCTTGAGGTTGTCCGCAGTTCTTCACCACCAAGCGTCTTGGGGAACGATCGCTTAATCTCCCGCACAGCTTGCATATAGTCAAGATCGCCTAATGTTCTCGCATCACCAGCATCAAGGTAAAAGGCTTGTGGCTTTTCCTTACGCGGCTTCGGAGCGGCTTCTGGCGGTTGCACTGATTCTGGGTCCGCCTTTTGCTTGGCTCCAAAAATGCCTTTGATGAATCCAACCATAGTGGCGTTATCCTGTTGCGTTCTGTTAAGAATTATAAGTATTTATGATTGGTTCCGGCAATGCTTTTGGCAAGCTGATTTGCAGGATTGCAGCGCGATCGCGGCTATGGTCGAATGACGCGATGCAGATCCAACGAAGGCGGCGCAATCTCTGTTTGTGACAGCATGTCGTGGATTTGTCCACGATGGTGCGTTTGATGGTTGAAAAAGTGAGCCACTAGCAGGTCAGTAGGATCTTTAAGGTGCCGTCCCTGGTTGTTAACGTACTGAAGCGGTTGAGTAAGAAAATCATCAGTCAAGCCAGCCGCGAAGGCTTCAATCAGATCATCTTGGGCGATCCGGGCAGCACGTAACGCATCAAATTTTTCGTAGAGAATGGCGTTGAGTCCAAGGGACGGCATCGTGGCACCTGCAAAACGGGTCAGCCAGATGCGATCGCCCACCATAATGTGGTTCAGCGTGCCATGGATACTCTTGAAAAAGGCAGGTCGAAGGCAGGTGCGTTCTGCCGCCGACAACTGAGCGCAAGCATCATAAAGCTTACAGTTCGCTAACGTGTTGTATCGTGCCAGGGTTTGGAAATGTTGAATGAGCATGGGAGAGAAGAAAGGGGTGAAAGTTTTGAGTTTTGAGTTTTGAGTTTTGAGTTTTGAGTTGATTCTGACGCTGACCGCTGACTGCTAATACCAAAGCTCACAATAAACGCTACAGCATTGGTGTCAAGTTAAGAAGAATGAGTCATAGTCAAGGGGGGGTTTCCAGTCGCGCTAGGCTGAGGAGAGCAGCATTTTACCCCTAGCCATGAGTAAACAGCGTCGAGGGAACCCCGATTTACGCCGCGCCGTCACCGCGCCTGCCCCCAGCAATGAGGCACTCGAAGCGCGCTTACGCGATTGGCTCAGTCCCGGCACGTTTGCCAACCTCAAAACCGTCAACGACCAGACTCGGCAATTGCGGGACCGGGTGCTGACGTTGCCAGTCATGGCAGCGATTGTGTTGAGTCTGGTCTATCGGCGCATGAGCGGACTGAGTGAGGCGTTGCGGGTCCTGGAGCAGGAGGGCTTGCTGTGGGCGGAGGCGCAGTTGGTCAGCAAACAAGCCCTGTCTGACCGCTTGCGCACGTTACCGGCGAGTCTCTTTGCCCACTTGTTGGCACAGGTGCTGGAACGCATGCAGTGCTACTCACCGTCAACATGTGTGCCGACGGTCTGGCAAGCAGTGCAGCAACGGTTTGGGGTCGTGTGGTTAGCCGATGGTTCCACCCTGGAGGCACTGGCTAAAACGCTCGATTCACTGCCGCAGCAGGCTTCCGGCTTAGGAGGCAAGATGATGATGATCGTGGAAGCGTTTTCCCATCGACCAGTGGCAGCGTGGTACACCGTGGAGGCGCATGCCCATGACCAACGGTGGAACACAGCGCTCATCGAGCGCTTGCCCAAAGGGGGGTTGCTGCTGTTTGACTTAGGCTTCTTCAATTTTGTCTGGTTCGATGCCTTTACAACGGCCGAAAAGTACTTCCTCACCCGCTGGAAGCAGAAAACCACTGGCAAAGTGACGCGTGTCCTCAGTCAAGGCTCCCGGTATCGCGATGAAATTCTTGAACTGGGGGTGTATCGCTCGAATCCTTGTCGCTATCCCCTGCGGCGGGTCTCAGTGCTGTGGGGGCGCACCTGGCATACCTATCTCACCAATGTCCTCGACCCAGAGCAGTTGTCGGCACAACAGGTGTGTGACCTCTATGCGCAACGCTGGCGCATAGAAGAAGCCTTTTTACTCACCAAGCGCTTGCTCGGTCTCGCCTATCTTTGGGTCGGCGGTAGCAATGGGGTACAAATTCAACTCTATGCCACCTGGATTTTTTATGCCGTGCTCATCGACCTTTGTGCTGAGGTCGCCCTCGCCTTGCAGCAACCCTTAGAACGCATCTCCGTCGAAATGGTCTTTCGCTCTCTGTATCATTTTAGTCAGGCGCGGCAACAGGGACGCGCGGAGGCACTGGTACCGTTTTTGGTGCAATTTCAGCATTCCTTTGGGTTGCTCAAAGCCCAGCGCAAGCGACATCGGCGGCTGCACGCGCAAATGCTTGACATCTGGGCTGAACCCTTAACTTGACACCAATGGGCCTTGCCTTGCCCCTACAAGGTATGTCGTCTTTTCAATTCAAATTGGTATGAGTAAAAAGCTGCTAGTCAATCGTCGATCGCAATTAACGCCACAGCATCATGCTTGTCAATGACACAGGGTTAATCTATGCCTATATCTCCTCTGAC
>JACMKO010000584.1 GCA_014380065.1 Leptolyngbya sp. ES-bin-22
CCGCAGTTGCTCATGTACGGCACAAAGACTTCTGGATTGTGTCGGAGGATGTCAAAAAGCTGCCGCCAGAATTGATTGCGGGTGCTGCGCTTGATGCCTTGTCGCCAAAAAATGGTCAACACGGCTCGTAGCTCAACCCATTCCAGCATTTGAAACGGGCGTTTGTGTGGCGCGGGTTGCATGGTCATGAAGTGGCGATGAACTCGTGCGAGGTAGCGACTGGGTTCATAAAGTTCCCAGAAGCAATCGACGTATTCTTTTGCCAAATCTTCGATCGGGCGTGTAGGAATGAAATTCATCAATCCCATTTGTTGCCCACTGAGGTCTTGACTCGATGCCAGCAAGCGCCCTTCCTTCTCCAGGCGGTGCCACAGAGCCGTATTGGGCAGCGCATGGAGCATCCCAAACATGGCTTTGGGGATGGCAGTGGCTTCGACAAACTCAATGATGCGATCGCCTGCACCAAATTTCTCGCCATCAAAGCCTAGGATGAATCCTGCCATGACCGACAACCCCTTATGGTTAATGGTCTGCACCGATTCAATGAGGGAATTGCGCGTATTCTGAAACTTCTGGGTCATCGCTAGGCTCGCTGTATCAGGCGTTTCAATGCCCAAAAAGACCGCTGTAAAGTTTGCCCGCACCATCAAATCTAGCAGTTCTTCATCCTGAGCTAAATCGACGGATGCCTCTGTACTTAGCCTGAAGGGATACTTGTGCGTCGCCATCCAGGGCACCAGTTCGCGCAGCAGCAGCTTCACGTTGCGCTTATTGCCAATGAAGTTGTCGTCCACCATAAAGACCGATCGCCGCCAGCCCAGATCGTACAGCGCTTGCAGTTCTGCCAGCAGTTGCGCGGGCGTTTTGGTGCGTGGCTTGCGCCCATACAGCACGATAATGTCGCAGAACTCGCACTGAAAAGGACATCCCCGCGAAAACTGCACCGACATTTCGATGTAGGCACCTAAATCCAACAGGTCAAAGCGTGGAACAGGAGTACCTGACACATCAGGTTTTTCGCCATCAGGAGCGCGTAGAATCCCCGACGTTTCGCCTCGTTGGAGCGCGTCTACCAGCATTGGCAGGGTAATTTCCCCTTCATCCAAAACCAAAAAATCGGCTCCTGCGGCTTGTGCGGCATCGGGTACAGAGGTGACATATGGACCACCAACAGCTACTCGTTTGCCCCGTCGCTTGGCTTCATGGATGAGGTGAAGCAAATCAGGCTTTTGAACAATCATCCCCGATAGAATCACCAAATCTGCCCAAGCCCAGTCAGCTTCCGTTTCCGATCGCACATTGCGGTCAACGAGCCGAAAATTCCACGTTTGCGGCAAGATAGCAGCCACAGTAATCATGCCCAGCGGAGGCAGCGAAGCCTTGCGATCGATGAGTTCCAGTGCTTTATCAAACGACCAAAACGATTCTGGAAAGAGTGGATAGAGAAGTAAAACATTCATTAAATAAAACAACCCATGAAATAAAAGACTTCACGTTAACGCTAGATGGCTCATGCAAAGCCACTCAAGCTTACCGTGTCCTCTTCGATTTCGTCGATCGGTTGCAGCGATCTGAAGCAGTCGGCGATCGACGGACCGAAAGAAGGCTAAGGGCTAAAGGCTAAAAGCCAAACTCTAAAAGCGAGAAGCTGATAGCTAACTCATCAAAAAAGGCTTCCCAAATGATGTTTGGGAAGCCTCAATGCACTCAATTCCAATCAGTTACAGAAAACGTTAACGCTTACACACCATCCAGCCGCTTAAAACCAGGCATCGCGAGAGGGATTCTGCGCTGCAAAATGTGTCCAGGTACCCAGCGTGGCAGCGATGAGCCAGCCGCTGAAAAGTACTATAGCTACGATCAACATAAGTCCTCCTTTGAGTGATCAATACTCATTGTTGGTGGTCTGTACCGAAGTACCCGCCCACGTTAACAATGGGATCAAGGAGTTGCAATGTTTCTGAGGGGAAACAAGCAATTGTTACGAGTTGACACATAAACCTCAGTTACAGGGGTTAGCCGCGACTTGACAATCTAGCTTACTACCCTCGAACACACACGCTTTTAAACCGGATTGCGATCGCCCTACCGTACTACGGCAAATGAGAAACCTGACAATGCCTAATTATTCTCCAGCTTCTTAAAAATAGGACAATCCCCAAACAATTACTTGTATATTAATGTGCCCTTTGGCATCATCTATGGGGGCAAAGGTACACAAGATGGGCATTTAGCCGTTTCGATAAACATCTTGAGTCTTATCCGCTATGTATCTAACGCATGTTCTTGCAAAACTTCTAGTGGCACGATGTTAAGCGCTGCTTCATGCGTAGCTGACAGAACGATCGGCGGTGCGACACCTGCATCCAGTGCTTCTTTCCAGCGCGAAACGCATAAACACCATTTATTACCAGGTTTTAACCCAGGAAAACTGGATGACGGCACCGGCGTACTCAAGTTATTGCCTCTAGCCTTTGTGAAGGCTAAAAACTCCTCGGTGACTTGAGCACAAACCACATGCGTACCCAAATCTTGTGGACCCGTTTCGCATACTCCATTACGAAAGAAGCCTGTGATTGGATCGGTGCAGCACAGCTCAAGTTTTTCTCCAAGCACGCTCTTTGCGTCTGTCATGATCTTCACTCCTGAAGTTATTGCTCTTTCTTTGCAGTCATTAAAAATCTCTGAATCAGTTGCTATTTTTTCTTCTTACCTTTTTCTTTTTTCGTCTTTTCCTGCTCACTTTTACCATCTAAGAAACCATCAATTTTGTTGTTGAGACCATAAACTTCGCGGCTACCCGCTAAAGCGACAAGTGTTACTTCCTTTTCATCACCTGGCTCAAATCTTACGGCTGTACCAGCGGGAATATCTAAATGCATTCCGCGAGCCTGATCGCGATCGAACCGCAGCGCCTGGTTAACTTCATAAAAGTGAAAGTGGGAGCCAACCTGAATTGGGCGATCGCCCGTATTTGCCACATTCAGCGTCACTGTTTCACGACCTGCATTTAACTCAATCTCACCGTCTGCGACCAGCAATTCACCTGGGATCATAATCACTCCACTACGCTAGTTTGATAGTCCATCTGTTGACGAATTTTCTCCTTGATCTCATGACCGACAAACCGTTCACAAAGATATAGCCCTAGATCAATGGAAGCCGTTACTCCTCTTGCTGTAATGACAGTGCCTTCGTCCACCACGCGTCGATCGACAACGTTGCCACAAAATTCTTTCAGCTCCTCAAAAGCATTAGGATGAGTGGTTGCTGCTTTGTCTTTCAAAAATCCGGCTGCACCTAAAAGCAGCGATCCTGTACAAACCGATGCAATAAGAGGACACGACGCTGCTGTTTTTAGCCAGTCAATAAACTCACGATCGCGCGTTAGTTGATAGACCAGTGCCGTAATAC
>JACMKO010000585.1 GCA_014380065.1 Leptolyngbya sp. ES-bin-22
CGATCGCCCCCGTCCAAACGACAATAGGAAGTAATGCACCAGGAGAGAGACGTGAGTCAAGCATTCGATTACGATTTGGTCATTATTGGAGCCGGAGTCGGTGGGCATGGGGCAGCGATCCATGCGGTGAGCTGTGGGCTGAGAACAGCGGTTATCGAAGCAGCCGATATGGGCGGCACCTGCGTCAATCGTGGTTGCATTCCCTCCAAAGCGCTGCTGGCGGCATCGGGACGGGTGCGCGAATTGCAGGACGCTCATCACCTGAACGCGCTCGGCATTCAAGTGGGCGATGTAGCGTTTAACCGTCAGGCGATCGCCGATCACGCCAACACCATTGTCACCAAACAGCGCGAGGCGCTGATCGGCAGTCTGAAGCGTTTGGGCGTTGATACCATTCATGGCTGGGGGCGAATCGCTGGACAACAAAAAGTCTCTATCACGACCCAAGAGGGCGAGAAGGTCATTACGGCAAAAGACATCATGCTTGCGCCCGGTTCCGTGCCCTTTGTGCCACCGGGGATTGAGCTGGATGGGAAGACGGTCTTTACCAGTGACGATGCGGTGCGGCTGGAGTCGTTGCCACCCTGGATTGCGATCGTTGGCAGCGGCTACATTGGCTTAGAGTTTGCCGATGTCTATTCCGCACTGGGCTGCGAAATTACCTTGATTGAAGCACTCGACCAACTCATGCCGGGATTCGACCCTGACATTGCTAAGTTGGCACAACGGACACTCATCACCCCGCGCGACATCGAAACCAAAGTCGGTATGTTGGCAAAACGCATTACCCCTGGTTCTCCCGTTGTCATTGAACTGGCAGATGCCAAAACGAAGGAACTTGTGGAAGTGCTGGAGGTCGATGCCTGCCTTGTTGCCACCGGACGGGTGCCATTAACCAAAGATCTGGGACTGGACGCAGTAGGCGTAGAAACCGTGCGACCAGGCTTTATCCCCATCAACGACCACATGGCAGTACTGTCCAATGGCGAACCCGTGCCCCATCTCTGGGCGATCGGCGACGCAACAGGCAAACTCATGCTGGCTCATGCGGCTGCCGCTCAAGGCGTTGCAGCGGTTGAGAATATTTGCGATCGCCCCCGTGCCGTTGACTACCACAGCATTCCCGCCGCTGCTTTCACCCATCCCGAAATTGGCTTCGTCGGTTTGACTGAACCCGCCGCAACAGAGAAAGGTAAAACGGACGGCTTTGAAGTCGCCGCTGTCCGCAGCTACTTTAAGGGAAACGCCAAAGCGATCGCGGAAGGCGAAACCGATGGCGTGGCAAAAGTCATCTACCGTCAGGACACGGGCGAAGTTCTCGGTGTCCACATTTTCGGACTCCACGCCTCTGACCTCATCCAGGAAGCTGCCAACGCGATCGCCCAACGTCAGGCAATTCAAGACCTCGCCTTCCTGGTACACGCTCATCCCACGCTTTCAGAAGTTTTGGATGAGGCGTACAAGCGGGCGGTGCATTGAGGGCGAAGGTAAAGGGCAGAAGGAGTTGTTGGTTTTTAGTTCTTAGTTTTAAAGCCTTTTGGGCATCCAAGAAAAGAAGAAAGCCGATCGCTGACTGCTAAATCAACTCAAAACTCTCCTGCCTCATCCCTTCCAACTCAAAACTTTTACCCTTTACTCCTCTCACCTCACTCCTCTCCAGAAAAATCGCGTCATTTTTGTGCGGCTCTAAACACTTAAACTCCCGTGCCTTTCCAGACTTAGGTTACGCTATCAAAAGCATTGTTCAATTTAATGCCGAGCCGTGGTCAAACATGGCTCTGATCGCTCATCTCAGTTCCCTTTACGCCCAGCTAGCTACCGATGCAGATCCGTCGTCGTCCACCCAATCCTGCGGTTTCTGTACAGTCATTGCGCTACCAGGCAAAGGTGCCTGATGCCGCTCCTCGCCATATCTTGGAGGAAATCGTCTGGCAGAAAGAGGCTGAAGTCGCTCAACTGCGCGATCGCGTCCCTCTCCTTGAACTGCAAAAGCAAGTGAAAGAGCTGCCGTCGCCACGCAATTTCTTGCAGGCTCTCCAGCATGGTAAGACTCGTCCAGCCGTCATTGCCGAAGTGAAGAAAGCCTCTCCCAGTCAGGGAATCATCCGGGAAAACTTTGATCCTGTGGCGATCGCCGGCTCTTATGAGCAAGGCGGCGCTACTTGCCTCTCAGTCTTGACCGACCAGAAATTCTTCCAGGGCAGCTTCGACAATCTTGCCCGCATCCGGGCTGTTACTGACCTCCCCTTGCTCTGTAAAGAGTTCATCATCTATCCGTACCAAATGTACCTGGCGCGGGTGAACGGCGCTGATGCAGTGCTGCTCATTGCGGCGATTTTGCCGGATAAGGATCTTCAGTACTTTCTGAAGATTGTGGCGACGCTGGGCATGACAGCGCTGGTTGAGGTTCATACCTTGGCGGAACTCGATCGCGTGTTGGCTCTAGACGGTGTGAACTTGATTGGCATTAACAATCGCGACTTGCAGGATTTTTCGGTCGATTTACAGACCACCTGCCGCTTGCTAGACGAGCGCCGGGAGCCACTGCGATCGCGCGACATTCTTGTGGTCAGTGAATCAGGTTTGCACACGGCTGACGCTTTGCAGTTAGTAGCTACGGCGGGTGCAAGTGCCGTGCTGGTGGGCGAAGCGCTCATGCGACAACCTGACCCCGCCGTCGCGCTGACAAACCTCGTCGCCCCAGCAAACCCCTCAGAACCGAATGGGTTGCTCTAACACGGCTGTCCTTGAGGAGACGTTAGCCCCAACGACAAGATGCGGCGCTGTTTGCTTGCAAAGTGCGCCTAACGTTGCCACCGAGCCTGTCCAGTTGATCCACGCTCCAGTTGATTCACGCTATAAGGTAATCCGTTTTCATGGAACCCATTCCCCTTCCCTCTCATATTCATTACGAGCTTCTCCTTCAGCTTCTGGAGCGACAAACCATGATTGCTGTTGGTCGGCAAGCGCCATCACAGGCTCAGGTGCATCAGTTGATCATCACGCTTCGCAAGGCACTCGCGCTCCAAAAGCAGTTTGAAGAAGACTGCCAGCGCCACCACTTGCCGATCGAGTACCGCTGGTCGCTCAATAATCTCACCACTGAGAAGGAACTGGCTGATGCTGTTCTTAGTTTGCAAAAAGAGTAAGCGGTACGCGGTTCAACGTCTGAGCGGTATCCGTTTTTCGACGATCGAGCTTTTGGAGCGTCAGGACAGTCAGCACGAAGAGTAGAAGGAATGATAGCAAACGGGATGACTTACGGTGGCGATCGTCCAGCCGATCAACTAAATTTAGATTCAATCCAGGGGTGGAGGAGTTAATAGACGTTAAAAGCTAGACTTCAGAGCTTGCTTCTGAAGCGGCTCAGTCAATTGCTTAAAGCGGAAATTCTGGAGCCTGAAGCCAGTCTAAAGGGCTACCAGCACAGCTCATCGTTGTCGGGAGGTTCTGTGTGGTTGAACCAAATTTAGCTTATGGTTCTTTACCGTCGGAGGGTAGGCACTCTGACGGTACGAGTGCGTTCAACACTACTGGGACGCTGGACACTGTAGCGTTGGATGCAGGAGCGTTGAAGGCAGGAGCGGCAAGCCCGACCACAGGTGCCAATGCCCTTCAAGATGCCGAGTTCCTTAAACACCATTTGGATATCTGGGCAGCAGCACAGCACGGCAACCATGTCATCGATCCAGACTTGATGGCTGCGCTCACTCGACAGGCAACAGCAGCGCTAGAGACTCAGCGACAGCGGTGGGAGCAAGAGCAAGACTCGCTTCGAGCCGAGCTGAGGCAAGCGCGATCGCTCTCGCATGAGCAAATCGAACGCATCCGTCACCTGGAGCAAGCGCTTGATCAATCCTTGGCATCGCTGAGTGAAATGCGGCTGCAAATGGTTGATCAGCACCTTCTAGAAGCGCAGCTTGCCTCAACCGAAGAAATCTCTAACATTCAGCAGCAGGCGATCGCGCGCCTCAAGCTACAGTTGGCGCAGCAGCAGCAGGCATTGAACGCACAGTTGGTAGAAACGCAAGCCCGCGATCGCTCTTTGCAGACACTTCTCAACACAATGGAAGCGCTCACCCAGGCGCAACAGCAAGAGCTAGAGCAATTGCAGACTCAGATTGCCCACGATCGCGCCGATGTGCAGACCTATCAACATCGACTAGAAGAGCAGCTAGAGCATCTGCAAACTGATCTAAACGCACAGCAAGCGCGCACCTTAGCGTTAGAAACCCCATCACTGGATGCCCGGACTCTAGCTAATCACTTAACGGCACGGCTGGAGCAGGCTCACGCCCAAGTCAGCGAGCTTTCTCAAATCCTGAGCGATCGTCAGGAGGCTTTGAAGCAGCTTGAAGCAGAGCTACAGCAAGCGCACACCACCCTACAAGAGCAGCAGTCGTTGCTTGACAGCTTACAGCAGTCTCGCTTGTGCAAGACCTCGACTGTCACCACCGTGTCTCCAGCGATCGCCACATTACTAGACGCTTTACCGTCGATCGCGCCTGAACTAGCCACTGCCCACGCCAAGGTTGTTGCCCTTGAAGCCCAGGCAGCGAAGCAAACCACCGCTCAAGCCATGCTTAGACATGCATGCCAGGAGCTTGAGGAAGAGCGCGATCGCCAGCAAACGCGCATCGCGGCACTGGAAGGTCAAACCACCGATATGCAAGAGCAAATCTTACAACAGGCGCAGCAAGCCAGTGAGTATGAAACCGCGATTCAACACTGGAAAGACCGTTGTTTTAGTAGCCAGAGCGATGTGCTCAAACTGAAAGCACTCTTAGACCAAGCCTTACCCGAACCTCCGGCTGAACTATCAGACTTACTAGCCGCACTGTTAGCCGCCGCTGATGAAACTACAGAACCCAGCAGTCCCGCGTTGCTAGGCACTCCCTCGTTTAACCGCGAACCTAAAGTCGATTTGCCAGACTTCCTCATGCGTCGTCGCAATCACAAAACGCGGCGATCGCAGTAATGACCGCTTCGCGATCGACATCAGCCGCACTCTACAGCTTTATGCTGCTGAAGAGGCAGTTTAAGCACAAATTCAGTGCCCTGCCCACGTGTGGACACGCATTGCAGTGAGCCTTTGTGCTTTTCCGTCACGATTTGATGGCTAATGGACATGCCAAGGCCTGTGCCCCTTCCTGATTCCTTGGTGGTGAAAAAAGGTTCAAACAGTCGTTGCCTCACCAGCTCTGTCATGCCGCTCCCGTTATCCGAAATTTGAATTGTGACCCAACCGGGTTCAATCATCTGTGTTGACAGATGGATTGCAGGTACGAACGACGAGATAGCATCGTCTACTACAGCCGCACCGTTTAGCCGCTTTGTTCCATACCCCATCCGCTCTTCCAGAGCATCGATCGCGTTGCTAAGGATATTCATAAACACCTGGTTCAACTGTCCTCCACAGCATTCCACTTTGGGCAACGCACCGTAGTTTTTCACGATTGCAATTGCCGGACGATCGGCACACGCTTTCAAACGGTTGTCGAGAATGAGAAGCGTGCTATCAATGCCTTCATGCAGGTCGATCGCTTTAAGCTCGGCTTCGTCCAGTCGTGAAAAGATGCGGAGCGATTTGACAATCTCACGAATCCGTTCAGTCCCAACCCGCATGGACGCAAGTAGCTTCGGCAAATCTTCCGCCAAAAACTCGACCTCGATTTCCCCAGCCTTCGCTTGAACGGCTGCGGTTGGCGTTGGATACTCCACTTGATAGAGCGCCAGCAGTGCGAGCAAATCCTCCATGTATTCATTGGCGTGGGATAAATTGCCGTGAATGAAATTGACTGGATTGTTGATTTCATGCGCCACACCCGCCACCAACTGCCCCAGAGTCGCCATCTTTTCGCTCTGCACAAGCTGAACTTGGGCGTGCTGAAGCTGATGGAGCGATCGCTCTAGCTGCCCAGCTTTCTCACGTTCTCTAGCTTCACTCACGCACAACGCGGCTTCCGTCTCTTGGTGCTGGATGATTTCCAACTCTAGATTGTGGCTGGTTTCGAGCGCTTTCATGAAGGTCGTAAAGGCTCTCAGTGCCGTCACAACGGCAATAAACAAGCGTTGTGAGGTCAATTCTGTTTTCGTTTTGTAATCATCAATGCCGTAATTGACGACCACGAGATTTTCGGGAGCCTGTCCTGGTTGCCCTGTGCGTAGAATAATCCGAATGAGCTGATTGCCCAACTCCTCCCGCACATATTTCACGACCTGTAAGCCTGCGTCCTCAGCTTCCATCACCACATCTAAGAGCATCACAGCAATGTCAGGATTCGCCTGAACAAGCTGTTTGGCTTCTTGACCAGAATAGGCATGCAAAAAACTCAATGCTTTGCCTTCCAACGCGAAATCACTGAGTGCTAACTCAGTCACTTGATGCACTTCCACTTCATCATCAGCAATCAGCACTTTCCAGCTTTCTTTGCGTGAAGCTGATGCTGTTTCCTCAACCGAAAACATCGCATCATGCTCATCTGCAAAGACTAATTCGTCGCTTTGATTGGTCGCAAATTCTTGCATGGTTTGTATGCTCGTCCTTTCGGTTGATGTGATGCTTAGATCGGTTGACAATTAAAAAGCAGGCAATGCATTGAAAGGGTCAAACCTTAAGTAACAGATGGTCTAACGCTTGAAAGAAGCTCTCATTTAATCGTTCACTGCCACAGCTTCAAGCTGCATTGGTATTTTAAGGATGAACTGCGTGCCGACATCGACCTGGCTTTCACATTGAATCGTTCCGCCCATTTTTTGAGTTGCCAGGTTGTAAACAATATGTAAGCCTAGCCCACTGCCACCCTGTCCTCGTTTTGTCGTAAAAAACGGCTCAAAAATTTTGTTCAGATGATCTGGACGAATACCTTTACCATCATCCCCATACTCAAACACAAGCGCCTCATCGATTTGCTGGAACTCAAGAGTCATAGTGCCCCGATCGCCCACGTCATATGCATGGATTAATGAGTTCATGATCAAATTCGTCACGATTTGAGAAAACACGCCTGGATAGTTATCCAAACACAGCGTGTGATCACCCCGAATTTCAACGGCGTGACCCGTTGGCTTCAATTTAGGACTGAGTTGGAGCAAGATTTCTCCTAAGTAGGTCTTCACGTTAAAGCTGCGTCTGGTTTCGCTGGATTGGTCAACTGCAATCTGCTTAAAGCTATGGATCAGTTCAGCAGCACGGTTGAGGTTTGCCAGCGTCATCTTGCTACTTTGTGAGGCTAAATCCAGAAATTTTGCCAGCTCGGAGCGCTTCATTGCTCCACTACTGAAGGCTTCAGCGAACGTTTCTGTTTTTTCAACTAAGAGAGAGATCGCCGTTACGCCAATGCCGATCGGGGTATTAATTTCATGGGCAATCCCAGCCACTAATCCTCCTAGAGCCGCCATTTTCTCTGTTTGAATGAGCTGCTCTTCTGCTTGCTTTAAGTTGTGCAGGGTTTGCTCAAGCTGTTTTGCTTTTTCCTGTACTTTAGCTTCTGCCTGTTGACGTTCCTTCACTTCTTGTTGAAGCTGAAGATTTTGTTTGTCAAGTTCTGTTTGTGCCAGTTCGCGGCTTTCTTGTGCTAAGACTAACCACCAGGAGCCTATACCAATTAACACTAAGAGTGCGGCATACACTTCGGTAAGCGTCGCTAATCTGGTGTTAGAGCTGTCTGCTGATAAGGCAGATGAAGCTGTGGCTTGGTGATAGTAGGCTAGACCAAAAACAACAGCGATGAGTCCTGCAACTGCCGTGAAAATAGCGAGGTATTTAACCGTTCTGCCGATTAAATCAGGTGATAGTTTGCCTTGAAAAATCGTTCGGGCGATCGCGTCAGCAAGTCTTGGCAGAGAATAGGTTTTTTGTTCAGCAGGCTCTTTGCAAACATCATGACAACGAGCATCCAGGCTGCAACATAAGGAACAGATTGCTCCTTCGTACACTGGGCAATACGCAATGTCATAGGGTTCGTATTCACCATCACAAACTCGACACCGCAAGACACTGGTGGATAGCGTGTTTTGATAGTGCGTATTGGGACGAGCGATGTAGTATTTGCCCTTCGTTAAAATGGCGATGATCGGTGCCAGCACAAAGGCTAAGCCCAAGGCAATCAAGGGTGCGTAGGCTTGAGCGATCGCGCCAAAGGCTCCCATAAACGCAATGATGGACACGATCGAGCCAATCACCATTGACCCAAACCCAACGGGGTTCACATTGTAAAGGTGCGCCCGCTTAAACTCGATGTACGACGGACTGAGTCCCAGCGGTTTGTTAATCACCAAATCAGCCACAATCGCGCCGACCCAGGCGATCGCCACATTTGAGTAAAATCCCAGCACCATTTCGAGCGTGGAGAACACGTCCAGTTCCATCAAAAGCAGGGCGATCGTGACATTAAAGACCAACCACACAACCCGTCCAGGATGGCTATGCGTCAGGCGCGAGAAGAAATTTGACCACGCGAGTGAGCCAGCGTAGGCATTCATCACATTGATCTTGATTTGCGACAGCACTACATAGAAAATCGTGACTGCCAGTGCTACATCAGGGTTTGAGAAAACGTACTCAAAGCCCACTAAATACATTTGCGTGGGTTCATTCGCTCGCTCCAGGCTGACCCCATGATTCATTGCCAGTGATGCCAAAAAGGCTCCTGCTAATTGCTTCACGGCTGCCAGCAAAATCCAGCCAGGTCCAGCAAACACCACAGCGAACCACCATTTGCCTCGGTTTGTAGTCTCTTGATTCGGCAAAAACCGCAGAATATCAACCTGTTCACCAATCTGGGCGATCAACGAAAAGGAGACGGTAGCAGCCGATCCGAGCAGCAAGGGGCTAAAGGCGGTGCCGCTGGGCGATCGTCCCGCAAAGTGAACCCACTGGGAAAGCGCTTCAGGCTCTTTGTATAGGATGCAGAGGAAGGGCAGCAGGAGCAGGACAAACCAGATGGGCTGTGTCCAAAGCTGGAGTTGATTGATGAGGGTTATCCCAAAAAAGACCAGCGGAATCACGGCGACGGAACAAACGACGTAGCCGATCGCGAGCGGTAGATGAAAATAAAGCTCCAGCGCTTGCGCCATGATGGCGGCTTCGAGCGCAAAGAAAATGAAGGTAAACGACGCGTAAATGAGCGACGTAATGGTCGAGCCGATATACCCAAACCCTGCGCCACGCGTGAGCAAATCCATATCAATGTTGAACTTGGCGGCATAGTAGGTGATGGGCAAACCCGTCAGAAAAATAATCCCCGATGCCAGCAAAATGCCCCATAGAGAATTCGTAAAGCCATAGCTGATGGCGATCGAGGCTCCAATGGCTTCCAGCGCCACAGCAGAAATGCCCCCAATCGCCGTGTTGGCAACCAAAAACTCCGACCACGTGCGGAAGGATTTGGGCGCAAACCGCAGGGCATAATCTTCAATGGTTTCCGTAGCGACCCACGCATTGTAATCACGGCGATCTTGGACAACCTTGAAGTTGGGATTGGTTTGCATGAAACACCAGGATTAGCGGTTGGCTTACGCACGTCGCTTTAACTCAGACAGCGCGATCGTTCTGCTCTCATGAATCCCTGTAGAAGCACGAAAAGCAACAAACGTAAAAACTGACCCGTTAAAGCGTTACCTGGAGTCGGTCTAAAATAGTCTGTTCAAGCGCCGCTTTTCCTCTGATCACAGTGGTTTTACGGCGCTGTCCTGGGTTTAGAAGACCCTTTGGGGGTTGGTTTAAAGGTTGGAAATTGTGTCATCCTGGAATGTGCCGCTATTGCGCGCGCTATCCTCGACCAGGGCAGATTCATGGAAAACAAGTTAATGCTGATGATTCCGGGTCCAACCCCGGTACCGGAACAGGTTTTACTCGCGATGGCGAAGCACCCGATCGGGCATCGCAGCGGCGACTTTTCCAAAATCATGGCGGAGGTCACCGATGGGCTGAAATGGTTGCATCAGACGCAAAATGACGTGCTGAGCTTGACGGTCAGCGGTACGGGTGCAGTGGAAGCCGCCATCATCAACTTTTTGAGTCCAGGCGATCGAGTATTGGTCGGCAGCAACGGCAAATTTGGTGAGCGCTGGGTTGAAGTTGCCCAGGCATACGGTCTGGCGGTTGAACCCATCACGGCGGAGTGGGGACAGCCGCTCGACCCAGAGACATTCCGGGAGACGCTAGAGGCAGATACCGAAAAAACCATCAAGGCGGTCATCATCACCCACAGCGAAACGTCAACCGGGGTGCTGAATGATCTGGAAACCATCAATCGTCACGTCAAAGCACATGGCGAAGCGCTCATTATTGTGGATACCGTGACCAGTCTGGGTTCCTATAATTTGCCGATCGACGCTTTGGGGCTGGATGTCGTCGCTTCCGGTTCTCAAAAGGGTTACATGGTGCCACCGGGCTTAGGCTTTGTCGCGGTTAACGCAAGAGCGTGGGAGGCGTACAAAACCGCGAAACTGCCCCGCTTCTACCTGGATTTGGGCAAATATCGTAAAGATGCCGCGAAAAATACCACGCCCTTTACGCCACCCGTTAACATGTTTTTTGGCTTGCAAGTAGCGCTACGTATGATGCAGGCAGAAGGGCTAGAAAATATTTTTGCCCGCCATCAGCGCTTAACGAGTGCCACTCGTGCTGCTGTGAAAGCAATGGGCTTGCCGCTGTTTGCGCCCGATCATGCCGCGAGTCCAGCGATTACCTCCGTTATCCCCGATCGCGTCGACGCGGAGCAAATTCGTGCCGTAATGAAAAAGCGGTACGATATCGTCCTTGCAGGCGGGCAGGATCACCTCAAAGGCAAAATCTTCCGCATTGGGCATCTGGGCTTTGTGAGCGATCGCGATATTTTGACCGCGATCGGTGCTTTAGAAGCGACGTTGCAAGAACTCGGTTACGAAAGCTTTACGCCCGGAGCAGGGGTTGCCGCTGCTGCAAAGGTCTTTGCCACCTCGTAGGCAAGAGAGTCTAGCTTTAAGTGGCGCATCCTAACGGCGAGTGGCTACATTCGCTCTCTCTGCTCCGTAAAAGCACTGGAGACTTTGCACCGTTCCTACGGAGCAGTGGTTTTAACTGGGACAACGTAATCCGCAGGACTAATACGGTTTCGGCTCGGCGGTTCAGGATAGGCTCGTGAGTGCAATTTTTGGATTGCGTCCGTCCACTGACCAATTTTGTCCTGCGCTTCTTGATACAGCACACTGCCAAAGCTGACATTGCTTGCTTCCGCGATCGCCGCTTGCAGCGACGACATATCGCCCTTGTTCGCCAACTGCACGGCGCGAGCGAGGTAGGGACGGTCTTCAAGCTCTTGTAGTTGATGATTCCAACGGTCAACCGAGCGCTGTGCCTCCTCGTAGCGAGACGTACCGTAAAGTACTAATCCAGCCGCATCAATAGCGGTACGCAGCCCTTCAGCCGTGCCAGTGCTCGCAAATTTGCGAGCACGATCGAGATTTTCGGTGGCTTCTCGCGCCTGATCTTGCTGCCAGTTCGACACCAAATCAGGTTGGGCAGTGTATTTTGTCTGGGACACTTTTTGGCGATCGCGCTCTGCTTTTGCCTGAGTCGCTTTTCCCTCTTTGGCTTCCTGAATCTTTTGCACTAATTCCTGATAGCGATCGTTATTCCAATAGCGATTGCCAAGCTGCCGCAACTCTCTGGCTTTCTCAAAGGCTTGATCCCATTGGTCTCGCTCAGCCGATGCCTCTGCGTCGCCGTAAATAGACTGTGCGCGATCCCAGGCCGATTGCCATGCTTTAAGCCGCTCATCGGCAACTCTGTATGCGCCTGTCGTGGCTGGAATCCGCCGAGCCGTCCCGATCGCCTCCTCAAGATTGCCGCTCTGAAAGGAGTTTTCAGCTAACTCCAAAAGTTTTTGAGATGCTTGTTCCACCAGGCGTTCGCTCTGGTCAGCTAAGGGATGATCCAAGGGCACTAGGCGCGCCAGTCTAATTGCTTCTGAGAGACTGTCGAGCGTTTGCTGACCCGCACTCGCCTGCGCACAGTAAAAAGTCGCGGCGACATCATCGGCTTGCGCCTCTGCCTCTGCGATCGACTGGCAACCAGAAAGCTGCTGAAAGCGCAGCACGTCCACTGCCCACCATCCCGCTCCAAAGGGCAAAATCAGCAGCAATCCGATTCCAACTAGCCGCAGATAGAGTACGTTCTTCATCTTTTGGAGATTACATCATTCGCAAACGGTTGGCTAGCGTGCATCAATGACGCTCGATCGTGAAGAAGGGAGGCTACAAACAGTTATAGCAAGACAGTACAAAACAAAAAAGCAGACTGTGTCAGTCCGCTCGTTTCGTATACAGGTACTTGTGGGAACCCAGAGCTGTCAACCGCGTTGAATCTACATCTGCTGCCATCAGGCGCTGCCAAAGCAACTGTCTACATTTGCGCCTCTAATGTTTCCTCCCCCCGAAATCCCCCCGAAATCCTCCCAAAATCCTGTTGCTTCGTTCAGTATGCTGTGGAAGATAGTTGTTCTGCACTTTTGTCGCCTTTTGCTGCTTTGCTATTGAGGCACTACCCCTTACAGAAGCGCCTCGATCGATGACCTACAGCAATCTGCCATTGCATCAGCCACACCGTTACGTAGCGGCTTGGCAATGCCAAGCGCCCTACAAAGTATCTGTGGTTTACCCATGTGAAAATGGCTGTAAGTTGAAACCGCAGTCACGTTCGCTAGTACTTGTAGGTGCTGAGACTTAACGGACGAGAACTTGCTAGCCTTTTCAGGCTTTATGCTCTAGACGGTTGTGTTGTAAGACGGGCGAATGAAGGTATGGCGAACGGAAGGAATCGACAACAAGAATTTCGCCACAGCAACCGGGGCTGTATGTATTTGTTTGCTCCCATGATTGACTTCAACATCATGTCTGAAGTTGGAGATAGTCCACCCTAAGGGCGAAACCAGGGAATGAGTCGCTGCCGTCCAACGTTGGTGCATTGATTGTTGTCACGATCGCACAATCCTTTAGCGTTATGCGATCGCTAAGTTCTTGACATTCAGAACTAGCAAATTGCTTTGTAGAGGCATTGAGTTTGCTTTCACTTCGGTCTGTTCATGATCGTTCAAGGCTTGAGCCATTGAATTCGTTTGAGAATCTTGAAGGCTCTGGAAAATTATGAAACTAACAAAAGCCTCAGACTTGCTCTGGGCACACATAAAAGAACAGATCTCACCAGATTTTTTGGCGCTGATTGACCAGTCAACGGAAGAGTTAATGCGCTCAGGGATCATAGCTCGGAGTTTACGGGTCAGCAATCAGGCTCCCAACTTTACCTTGTCTGGTGCAAGGACTGCTCCAGTTGACCTGCAAGCCCTTCTGAGTCGCGGATTGGTCGTCCTTTCCTTTTTTCAAGGGAACTGGTGTCCATTTTGCCGTTTGGAACTCGTCGAATGGCAGGAGGCGCTTCCTGCCATTCGAGCGCTGGGCGCATCATTCATTGCCATTTCCCCCCAAGCGCCTATCCATGCGCGGGCTGTAGTTCAACAGCATAATCTCTCATACCCTGTCTTGAGCGATCGTGGGAACCAAGTCGCCCGTCAGTTTGGGTTGGTATATCGCGTGCCAGATTACTTGCACCCTGTGTTCGAGGCGATGGGGCACCCACTCCCGCACTTTAACGGGGATTATTCCTGGGAACTGCCGCTCACAGGAACGTTTGTCATTGATCGTCAGGGCACCATCCTCTACGCCTTTGTGAGTGAAGACTTCACCAAACGTGCCGAACCGACCGATGTCATCAGAGTGCTCCAACACCTGGTCGTGAAATGATCTTTTGTTTTGGCTTGCACTTCTTATACCGCTCCCAGTTCATGACCTGAGCCATCACTCATCTGTGACCTGTTGACGCAAACCTTCAAGTTATCCCCATGTTTAAACACTCCAAACTGTTCATTCTACCTGTGTTGCAACTGGAGCTTTCGCCCAGCGGAGAGTTTCTACTACCTCAGAAGTTTGTTGATGGCATGACCAAGTACGCAGAGTTTTGGGCTGGTTCAGTCAAAGCGTTAATGCAAGTCGCTCCGCCGTCAGCCGACTATGCTGTGCTTGACAAAAAAGCCTTTCGAGCTGAAGACTTGCCGTTTGAGATTGAAGTGGTTTCGTACGACAAAATCACAGCAGAATCGTTGAGTCCGGCATCCGTGGTGTTAGCGTCGGCTGACTATAGGCAAAACCACATCAGTCAACTGTGCCGCTCTGCAAGCGTTCCGTGTCTCTACGTCACGGAATACAGTTTGAAGACTCGAAAACAGATCATTGCGGCAACAGTGGGCAATCCGTTACGTCGCTTGCGGCGAGTTTGGTGGGAGATGAGTCAAGAACGCAAACGACAGCAGGCGATCGCGCTTGCAGAAGGTGTGCAGTGTAACGGTACGCCAACTTATACTGCCTATCGCTCGATGAACGCAAACCCCTTGCTTTTCTTTGATACCCGGACATCGGCAGCGATGGTGGCAAGCGACGAAGACGTTGAGCAGCGCTGCCAACATTTATTTGACGAAAAGACACCCCTGAGACTGGCGTTTTCAGGTCGGTTTGTGGCTGAAAAGGGGGCTGATCACCTGCTTAAGGTAGCAGCAGAACTAAAACGATTGGACGTGCCTTTCCAACTCTTTCTTTGTGGTGATGGCAAGCTCAAAGACTCGATGCAACGATGCCTTGAGCGTGGTGGGCTAGGCGATCGGGTAAAGTTTATGGGCGTTTTGGACTTTCAGCAGGAGCTTGTTCCCTTTATGAAGCACCAGGTTGATTTGTTTGTTTGTTGCCACCGTCAAGGAGACCCGTCTTGTACCTATCTAGAAACCCTAGCCTGCGGTGTTCCCATTGTGGGTTACACCAACGAAGCTTTTGTTGGCATTGAGCGCTATTCCCAAACGGGATGGGTTGTCCCCATGAATCAACCCAAATTGCTGGCTCAAAAAATTGCTCAGCTTGATGCCGATCGCCCAGCGCTAAAAGACATGGCGTTGCGCTCCCTTGCTTTTGCCCGATCGCATACGTTTGAAAAGACCTTCACCGCCCGCATTGACCATATGGAGAAGGTTGCCCTGAAAGGATCAGCAAACAGCCACTTAAATTCATCAAAATTGATCACCACCCTAATAGGTTCAATTCGCTAAGAGGATGTTTTAAAGGTCCTACTCGTTGCAGCAAACTCTATAGATCCCCCTCAA